>NZ_SGXU01000004.1:0-140302 GCF_005435015.1 Halorubrum sp. SP9 | reverse complement strand
CTGGCGAGCACGCCGAGCACCGACGAGTTCCTCCAGGTGTCGAAGATCGCCGGCGGCCGGGAACCGTTCGGCCGTCTCGGCGGCGTCGTCGCCCCAGGCGTCGCTCGCCTCGATCCGGGCGCGGCCGTCCTCGACCTCGATCCGGACCGGTCGGTCGGCCGCGCCCGTCACGAGCAGCCCGAGGCAGTCGTCCAGCGACCCCGCGAGGCGGTCGGCGAACTCGCCGCCCGCGTACGAGTCGAGGAAGCCGCCGGTGAGCGGCGACTTGGTCACCGCGGCGTAGCGCGTCTCGCCCGGGAGGTAGCCCGCGAGCGGGCCGACGAGGAAGCAGAGGAGATTCTCCGGACCCGTCGGCTCCGTCCCCGGCGGCAGCTCCTCGTAGAGGTAGCGCGCCCCGATCCCCTTCCCGCCGACGTAGTCGCGCCGCCGGTCCCGCGGGACGCGCTCGCGGGCCGTCTCGCCCGCCGAGAGGTCGACGCGGAGGACGTGGGTGCGGCGGCGACTCATTTGGAGGCCCTGCGCGGCGAGGACGTATCAATCTGTTCGCCGGGGGGGTCGGCCCCCGCGTCGGCTCCGAGCGCAGTTGGGCCCGCGGAGCGCGTCACCGACCGCCAGAGTGAGGGACGCGGCGCCCGAACGCGGCGGCATGGACTTGACGACCGCGCTCGACGCCCGCGACGCGACCCTCTGCGTCGTCGGCGCGGGCGGCAAGAAGTCGACGCTGTTCGCGCTCGCGGACCGACTCGACCGGTCGGTGGTGACGGCGAGCGTCCGAATACCGATCTTCGACGACCGGGTCGCGACGGTGCGCGTGACCGAGGACCCGATAGGAGCGATCGAGGACGCCGACGCCGGCGACTGGCCGCTCGGGCTCGTCCCCGAGCGCGACCGGTCGGACCGGTACCTCGGGTACGACGTGGACGTAGTCGCCGATATCGCCGACGCCGCGCCGGGCGCGACGCTCGTGAAGGCGGACGGGGCGCGCCTCCGGGAGTTCAAGACACCGAGCGAGCGCGAGCCGCAGATCCCGCGGAACGCGGACGTCGTCGTCCCGGTCGCGAGCGCGCACGTCGTCGGGGAGCCGCTCACCGAGGAGCGCGTCCACCGGCCGGAGGCGGTCGCCGCGATCACCGGCCGGGAGATCGGCGACGAGCTCACCCCCGCCGACGTGGCGACGGTCCTCGCGAGTCCCGCCGGCGGGCTGAAGGACGTCCCCGGCGACGCGACCGCGATCCCGGTCGTGAACAAGGTCGACGACGAGGCGGACGCGACCGCGGCCCGAGCGGTCGCGCGGGAAATACTCTACCGCGCGAACGTGCCGCGCGTCGTCCTCACGCGGCTCGTCTCCGACGACCCGGTCGTCGAGGTCGTGGAGTGAGTAGTTCCGTGCGGCCGGCGAACGGATCTCTTCACGCGTCCGCGTCAGGCAACTGCTCGTACGACACCCACAGCGCCCGGTACAGCGTCCACGCGTCGACGCCCGTGCGTTCCATCACGGCCCGGCAGGCGTCGTCGAACCGCCGGTAGTCGGCGGCCGACGGCGGCTCCGGGTAGGAGGCGTCGAGCTCGCCCGCCGCGGCGAGCACCGCCCACGTCCGGCGGTCGACCGCGACGAACCGCTCGGGGGCGAGGAACTGGCAGAACCCCGACGCGACCGCGACGTCGACCCCGTCGAGCGCGGTGAGCGCGTCGAGGGCGGCGTCTGCCTCCGCCGCGTCGCCCCTCTCCGCCGCGTCGGCCCCCTCGTTCTCTCCGACACCGAGCGCGTCGACGGCGGCGTCGATGGCGTCGATCACGTCGCCGAAGTCGTTGTCGCGGAACGCCTCCTCCCGCTCGCGCCGCTCGCGGTCGGGGTACTCGCCGAGGTAGCGCCGGAAGTACCACCGGACGATCCACTGGGCGTCCCGGCGGCCGTACTCGTCGCCGGCGAACGTCTCCGGGACCGTCTCGACGTGCTGTCGCTCCACGTCGTATAACGGCTCCCGCTCCGCGTACGTCCGGGCGCGGTCCCGGACGGTCGATTCGCTCAGGTCCATCGCCTCGTGGTACGTCGGTGAGACGGATGAACGTTCGTGCCAATCATCCCGATCGATCGTTTCATATCGGTGTGGGCATTGACACCACACATGTCAGACGACCGGATCCCGGTCACCGTCCTCAGCGGCTACCTCGGTGCCGGGAAGACGACGCTCGTGAACCACCTGCTCTCGAACCCGGGCGACAGACGGATCGCCGTCATCCTGAACGACATGGGCGAGGTGAACGTCGACGCCGAGAAGATCGCCCGCGAGAACGACGAGGAGGGCGTCGTGGACCTCTCGAACGGCTGTATCTGCTGCCGGCTCCAGGACGACCTGCTGAGCGAGGCCGCGGCGCTCGCGGAGTCGCGCGAGTTCGACTACCTCCTCGTCGAGTCGTCGGGCATCTCGGAGCCGGTACCGATCGCCCGGGCGTTCACCGAGGGGACCGAGGACAGCGACGTCGACCCCCGCGAGCGGTTCCGGCTGGACACGATGGTGACCGTCCTCGACGCCTACGGCTTCTGGAAGGAGTTCGACGCGGGCGAGAGCCTCCCCGGCGGGGCGGAGCCGGAGACGGACCGCCCGCTCGCGGACGTGCTCGTCGAGGGGATCGAGTTCTGCGACGTGCTCCTCGTGAACAAGACCGACATGGTGCCCGACGACGTGCTCGACCGGATCGAGGCGGTCGCGGAGCGGCTGGGCCCGAGGGCGAAGCGGATCCGGACCACCTACTCCGCGGTCGACCCCGGCGAGGTGCTCGACACCGGCCGGTTCGACTTCGAGTCGGCGAAGGGGTCGGCGGGGTGGAAGCGCGCCATCGCCGACGAGGAGGCGGGCGGTCACGACGACGGCGGAGAGGGCCACGATCACGCGCATCCGGAGGGTGCGGCCGCCGCGCACGGCGTCGGCTCGTTCGTCTACCGGTCGAGCGAGCCGCTCGACCCGGAGGCCCTCGCGGCGTGGCTCGACGACTGGGACGGGTCGATCGTCCGCGCGAAGGGCGTGGTCCGGGTGGCGGGCACCGACGAGGTGATCGGCGTGAGCCAGGCCGGCCCGTCGGTCCAGGCCGGACCGATCGGCGAGTGGGGGCCCGACGACGACCGCCGGACGCGGCTGGTGTTCATCGGCGAGGACCTCGACGAGTCGGGGATCCGCGAGGAGCTGGCCGGACTCGTCGCGGGCGACGCCGAGACGACGGCGGACCCGGACGCGGTGTTCCCGATCTAGATCCCCAGCTCGCTCCGGAGGTCGTCCCACTCGTCGTGGAAGCCGTGGGTCGACTCCGTCTCCGCGCCGACCGCCGACTGGTACGTCTCGTCGTACTTCAGCAGCTCCCCCCACCCGTCGTGGAAGGCCCAGTTGCAGTACTTACACATGGGCGTGACCACGCGCCGGAATGACATACCCGTTTCGGCGGCCCGGACGGGAGGGCGACTCCCCTGCTCCGCCGACACGCTCAAGCGTGGCGGGCGTTTACACCAGTCAGACGCGGGCCGACCCGGGTCGACGGAGCAACAGATGCCGACTTACAGACGCGGCGGGTACGTTCGGGGCGACGACGACGGCGTGGAGCGTGAGTGCGACCTCTGCGACTGGCACTGCGTGGCCGACACGTACCCGGCGCTCGTCCGGGAGTACCAGACGCACCTCCGGAGCGACCACCCGAAGGCGTGGCTCAGGGCGTGAGCGCGGGCGAAAAAAGCGCGGAGTTCGAAGCGGCGGCGCGACGCGGCGGTCTCAAGGCTCTAACAGGACCTTCGTGACGCCCTCCTCGCGGGCGTCGAACGCCTCGTACATCTCGGGGGCCTCCTCGAGGTCGACCCGGTGGGAGACGACCCAGCTCGGGTCCGCGCGCCCCTCGATGATCATGTCGCGCAGGTACCGGTTGTACTCCTTGACGTTACACTGGCCGGTGCCGCACTTGAGCCCCTTCTCGAAGAACTTCCCGAAGTCGATGCCGAGGCGGCCCTGTGCGGCCATGTCGTCGGGTGCGCCCGGGTCCTCG
This sequence comes from Halorubrum sp. SP9, assembly GCF_005435015.1. Taxonomy (NCBI): domain Archaea; kingdom Methanobacteriati; phylum Methanobacteriota; class Halobacteria; order Halobacteriales; family Haloferacaceae; genus Halorubrum; species Halorubrum sp. SP9. Next base: position 136,276 of record NZ_SGXU01000004.1, on the reverse strand, counting down.
GGGACGTACAGGCCGGGGATGCCGAGCTCGCCGGTCGGCCGGACCACCCGGATCAGGTTGTTGATCACGACCGCCGGGTTCTCCTTGGCCGGCTGGTAGGAGTAGTCCTCCGTCTCGGTGTCGACGTCGTCCGGATCGGTCGCCTGGTAACCGACCGCGTCGACGCCCTTGTCGACCATCCCGCCGTGCTCCTCGATGATCTGGTCGACCGGGTCGCCCTCGGAGAAGTCGATGGCGTGGGCGTCGCAGTGCTCCTCCGCGAGCTCAAGTCGGCTCGGCACCTGGTCGACGACGTAAATTTCGGCCGCGCCCTTGATTTTCGCGCTGTAGGCGGCCATCAGCCCGACCGGTCCCGCGCCGAAGATGGCGACGGACTCGCCGGACTCGAGGTTCGCCAGCTCGGTGCCGTGCCAGCCGGTCGGGAAGATGTCCGCGAGCAGCGAGAACGCGTCCTCGTGCTCGCGGCCCTCGGGCAGCTTCAGGGCGTTGTGGTCGGCGTACGGGACGCGCAGCTTCTCGGCCTGTCCGCCGGGGTACGGCCCCATGGCGACGTAGCCGTACGCGCCGCCCGCGAAGCCGGGGTTGACGTTGGTACAGAAGCCCGTGTACCCCTCCTCGCAGTTCTGGCAGAAGCCGCAGGAGACGTTGAACGGCATGACGACGCGGTCTCCCTCCTCTAACGTCGATACCGCCTCGCCGACCTCGCTGACGATCCCCATGTTCTCGTGGCCGAAGATGATCCCCTCCTCGGCCGCGGTCCGTCCCTCGTACATGTGGAGGTCGGAGCCGCAGATACAGGACGTGGTGATGTCGACGACGACGTCGTTCGGGTGTTCTATCTCCGGTTCGTCTACCTCCTCGACGGCCACATCGTAGGGGCCTTGGTACACAACTGCTCTCATGTTGTTGCGATTGTAACGTGTTAACAATACATAGTAAATGTTTTTCCATTATATTTTACCATTAATAACTCGGTTCGTTTCGCTATTAACAAATATTGCGAGACGGGGTCGGGAGCCTCCCCGCGGCTCCGCTCGTGTGAATCCACCGATACACTCATGGACGCTGACGATCGATCGTGTGGTATGAACGCGCACGGAGGCGGTGAGACAGATGTCCAGTGAGCCGGACGACGCGACCAAAACGATCTGCCCGTACTGCGGCGTCGGCTGCGGGATCCGCGTGCTGGAGGGCGACGAGCCGGGCGAGATGCGCTTTATGCCGTGGGCCGACGCGCCGGTGAACGAGGGGAGCGTCTGCATCAAGGGCGGGGCGGCGACGCAGGTCGTCGACCACGAGGACCGACTGACCGAGCCGCTGATCAAGGACGGCGGCGAGTTCCGCGAGGCGACGTGGGAGGAGGCGCTCGACCGCGTCGTCGACGAGATGGAGGGAATTCGCGAGGAGCACGGGCCGGACGGGATGGGATTCTTCGGCTCCTCGAAGACGTTCAACGAGGAGAACTACCTGATCCAGAAGCTGGCGCGCCGATACGGCACGAACCAGGTGGACAACTGTACGCGGATGTGTCACGCGTCGACGGTGTGGGCGCTGCGCACCAGCCTCGGGATGGGCGCGATGACGAACAGCATGGCCGACCTGGAGGACTCCGCGGACGTGCTGTGGATCCAGGGCGCAAACCCCGGCGAGCAGCACCCGATCGCCAACAGCCAGTACTTCCGGCAGGCCGTCTTAGAGGGCGCGACCGTCATCCAGGTCGACCCGCACGCGAACAAGACCACCCGGTCGTTCGAGATCGACGACACCGACCGGCACATGCACCTCCAGCTGAAGCCCGGCACCGACATTCCGCTCCTGAACATCGTCCTCAAGACGATCCTCGAGCGCCACGAGGAAGAGCCGGACGCGGGCTGGATCGACGAGGCGTTCGTCGAAGCGCGCACGAAGGGGTTCGACCACCTGAAGGAGACGCTCGCGGACTTCGACAAGGAGGCGGCCGCCGAGGAGTGCGGCGTGCCGCTGGCGGACATCGAGCTCGCCGCCGAGAAGTACGCGATGGCGAACGACGCGGCCATCTTCACCGGGATGGGGATGAGCCAGCACACCTGCGGCGTCGACAACGTCCAGAACGAGATCAACCTCGCGCTGATCACGGGGAACCTCGGTCGCCCGGGGACCGGCGTCAACCCCCTGCGCGGGCAGAACAACGTCCAGGGCACCTGCGACGTGGGCGCGATGCCGAACGTTCTCCCGGGGTACCAGCTCGTCGACGACGACGAGGCGCGCGAGTCCGTCGAGGACGTGTGGGGGTTCGAGATCCCCTCGGAGCCCGGGCTGACGAACGTCGAGATCTCCCACGCGATCGGCGACACCGTCCACGGGCTCTACGTCATGGGCGAGAACCCGATCATGAGCGAGCCCGACGGCAACGAGACGGAGCGCCGGTTCCGCGAGGAGCTCGACTTCATGGTGGTCCAGGACATCTTCATGACCGAGACCGCCGAGCTCGCGGACGTGGTCCTCCCGGCGACGACGTGGGCCGAGCGCGACGGCACGGTCACCAACACCGACCGCCGCGTCCAGCGCATGCGCGGCGTCCACAAGGTCCACGAGAACACGCGTCACGACCTCGACATCCTCTGTGAGGTGGGGACGCGCCTGTTCGACGGCGACGAGTTCGCGTTCGACGGCCCCGAGGACGTGTTCGAGGAGCTGCGCGAGGTGTGCCCGATCATGCACGGGATGACCTACGACGCGCTCGGGGAGACGGGGCTCCACTGGCCCTGCTACGAGGAGGGCGACGAGGGCGACCCGTTCCTCTACGAGGACGAGTTCGAGACCGAGGACGGCCTCGGCCGCATCGAGGGCGTCGTCCACCAGGAGCCGAAGGAGGTCCCCGACGAGGAGTACCCGCTGGTGTTGACCACGGCGCGGCTCGAGGAACACTACAACACCGGGACGATGAGCCGCCGTTCGCCCACGCTCTCGAACCAGCACCCGGAGAACTTCGTCGACGTCCACCCGAACGACGCCGAGCGGTACGGGATCGAGGACGGCGACTACGTCAACCTCAAGTCCCGGCGCGGGGAGATCACCGTCCGCGCCGACGTCACCGAGGACATCAAGGAGGGCGTGGTCTGGACCACGCCGCACTTCGCGGCCGCCTCCGCGAACCGCCTCACCAACGACGTGCTCGACGAGCGCTCGAAGATCCCCGAGTACAAGGCCGCTTCGGCCGAGATCGAGGTCGACATCGAGGCCGCGGGCGACGACTCGCCGGCATCGGCGGACGACTGAGCGACGTCGGCTTTTTTATACCCGTTCTTCCAGCACCGTCTCGTCTTCGTGCCGGACGACGACGCGCTCCGGGACGGGCGCCTCGAGGAACGCGACCGCGACCGAGTACGGGTGAGGTTCGGCGACGTCCGAGCAGCGGTCAACGTCCGAGTCGGGGTCGTCCTCGGAGACGATCCGGAGGCGGAGGGTCCCGTCGTCGAGCGCCGCCTCGAACGGCGTGACTCGATAGCAACGCCGGGGGCTGTCGAGGAGCGATCCCGCCACGACCAGCCGCGGCGGATCTTCGTCGAGGCGTCGACGCAGCTCTGCGACGTCGTTCCCCCCGGACTCGGTGACGTCGAGGTCGCCGTCGTACTCGCGTCGAAAGGTCAGTTCAGCGCCGTCGATCGTCGTCGGATCGTCGGTCCACGGCGGGGTGGGACAGCCGGCCAGCGAAGCGGTCGAGACAGCGGCCGCGGACGCGAGGAGGGCTCTGCGGCGCATATTGCTGGCGACGCGGACTGGCGGGAAGTGTCTTGTGCGGTCGGGGGTGCGGTTGGGGCCCTCGCGGCGTGCGACCGGCGTCACCGCCGCATCCGAAACCACTATCCCCGATCCGGCGAATTCCACGGTATGGACTGGCCACACGACCCCGACGGCGAGCAGGGGAGCGAGGGCATGCGGCAGTACGGCCACGCCGTGCTCGCGAAGAAGATCGACGAGGAGGAGGACTTCCCGCTCACGGCGGCGGAGTACGTCGAGCAGTACGGCGACCACCCGATCCGGATCGACTTCGAGACGGTCGTCTCCGTCGAGGAGATCTTCGAGGGCGTCGAGCAGGAGGAGTTCGCGGACTTCGTCGAGTTCCACCAGGAGCTCGGCCGCGCGATGCGCGAGAACGGCTACTGGTTCTACGAGGGCGCCGACCAGTTCGTCGACGGCAGCGCCTGATCTCGTTCTGCGGTCGATCGACTTCTCACCCGTCGCGCGCTCGGTGACGGGCGCGAGCTCACAGTTCCGCCCATAGACAGACGGCCGTTGACGGGCACAGCCCCTCGAACTGTGAAGTCGCGCGGATTTCGGCCGGGATCTCCTCCCGCGGTATCTCTGCGTAGCCCCGGGCCGCGAAGAAGTCGGCAGCGGTCGTCGTGAGCAGGTACAGCGCGTCGACGCCGTCGGCGGTCGCCTCTGCTTCGAGCGCGTCGCAAAGCGCCGTCCCGTACCCTCGTCCGCGCTTCGGCTCCTCGACGGCAACCGACCGGAGCAGCCCGGAGCCGCCGCGCCGTTCGACGCCGCCGACGCCGATGCGCTCGGCGCCGTCGCGAGCGACGTAGAAGGCGCCGGGCGCGGTACGGACGTCCCGAGACGGCAGGCCGTTCGCTTCCAGCAGCTCCTCGACGTAGGCGAGCGAGCCGTCGTCGGCCGGGGCGAGCGTGAGTGACGGGTCGCTCATTTCGAACTGAACGGTGGGGCGGCACCCACTTCAGCCCTCGGCCGGCGGGGCCGGTCACGGGCCGGGGAGCGGCCGAACGGGGTCTCTCCCGCCGACCACGCAGAGCGACATCCCTCGACTCTTTTAAGAACTCCCGGGGCGAGCGACCCACCATGGACCACGAGCGGATCGCCGTCCTCGCCCACGAGAAGTTCCCGGACCGCGCGAAGACCGCGCTCGGCGTGCTGCGCTACGGCGACCAGGACGTCTTGGCCGTCCTCGACCGCGACCGCGCCGGCGACCGGGTGCGCGACCACGTCGCGGACGTCTCGGACGCGCCGATCGTCGAGTCGTTCGCGGACGCGCACGCTGCCGCCGACGGCGACCTCGACGCACTCTACATCGGGATCGCGCCCATCGGCGGCGGCTTCGACGAGTCGTGGCGCGGCGACGTCGAGGCCGCGATCGAGGCCGGCTGCGACGTGGTGAGCGGCCTCCACTACTTCCTGAACGAGGACGCGGAGCTGGCCGCGCTGGCCGACGAGCACGGCGTCGACCTCGTCGACGTGCGCGAACCCGACGACGACCTCACGGTCGCTTCCGGGGCGTCCGGCGACGTCGACGCCGACGTGGTGCTCACGGTCGGCACCGACTGCTCGGTCGGGAAGATGACCGCTTCGCTGGAGATCGTCTCGGCCGCCCGCGAGCGCGGGATCGACGCCGCGTTCGTCCCCACCGGCCAGACCGGGATCATGATCGCCGGCTGGGGGAACCCGATCGACCGCGTCGTCTCCGACTTCGCCGCGGGCGCGGTCGAGGACATGCTCCTCGAGGTCGGGGACGACCGCGACCTCCTCGTCGTCGAGGGACAGGGGAGCATCGTCCACCCCGCCTACTCGGCGGTCACCTGCGGCATCCTCCACGGGTCGATGGCCGACGGCCTCGTCCTCTGTCACGCCGCGGGCCGCGAGGCGATCCACGGGTACGAGTCGTTCGAGTTGCCGCCGCTCGCCGACTACGTCGACCTCTACGAGGACCTGGCGGCGCCCGTGCGCGAGGCGAGCGTCGTCGCCGGCGCGGTCAACACGAACGGCGTCGCGGACGACGAGGCGGCGGCCGAGGCGGTCGCGTCGTTCGCGGACGAGACCGGCGTGCCGGCGACCGACCCGGTGCGCCACGGCGCGGGCGACATCGTCGACGCCGTCGTCGAGGCGGGCCTCGGCGCGAACCCCGACGCGGGCGACGCCGCGGGCGGTGACCGAGCGACCGAGGGAGGGGGAACTGCCGAATGAGCCTCGAAACCGGATTCGAGCGGGTCTCGATGCCGCTCGAAGCGCCGTTCACCATCGCGCGCGGGACCCAGACCGAGGCGGAGAACGTGGTCGTCCGGGTGGCCGACGACGCGGGGACGACCGGAGTCGGCGGCGCGGCGCCGTCGGCCCACTACGGCGAGACGGCCGCCACCGTCGAAGCGGTGTTGCCGGCCCTCCTCGACGCGGTCGAGCGCGTCGGGGACCCCCACGCGCTCCACGCGATCGAGGCCGAGCTGCGAGCGGTCGTGAACGGCAACCCCGCCGCCCGCGCCGCCGTCTCGATCGCGGTCCACGACCTCGCGGCGAAGCGTCTCGGGGTCCCCCTCTACCGCCTGTGGGGGCTCGACCCGAGCGACGCCCCGATGACCTCATTCACGATCGGCCTCGACGAGACCGAGCGCGTGCGCGAGAAGGCGGCCGACGCCGTCGCGGCGGGCTACTCCGTGTTGAAAGTCAAGCTCGGCACCGACCGCGACCGGGAGCTGATCGACGCGGTCCGCGACGCCGCCCCCGACGCGCGGCTCCGCGTCGACGCCAACGAGGCGTGGACGCCGAAGGAGGCGGTCGAGAAGAGCGCGTGGCTCGCCGGCCGCGACGTGGAGTTCGTCGAACAGCCCGTCCCGGCCGAGAACCCCGAGGGGCTCCGGTACGTCTACGAGCGGTCGGCGCTGCCGATCGCCGCCGACGAGTCCTGCGTGACCGCCGCGGACGTGCCCGCGATCGCAGACCGCTGTGACATCGCGAACCTGAAGCTGATGAAGACCGGCGGCCTGCTGGAGGCGCGCCGGGTGATCGCCGCCGCGCGAGCGCACGGGCTGGCGGTGATGTGCGGCTGTATGATCGAGTCGAACGCCTCGATCGCGGCGGCCGCGCAGCTCGCGCCGCTCCTCGATTACGCCGACCTCGACGGCTCGCTGCTGCTCGCCGAGGACCCGTACGAGGGCGTCGACCTCGCGGACGGCGAGATCCGGCTCGCCGACCGGGACCGCGCGGGGACCGGCGCGCGCCCGGCGTCGGAGTGAGGGGTCGGAAGCGGGACCGACGGGAGGCGGGGACCGCGGGGACCGGGCCGCGACCGCGCTCGATCAGTTCCGCTGTTCGTCCGCGTCGGACTCCGACTCCTCTAACTCGACGTCGAGCTCCTCGTCGAGGTCGGTGCTCCCGGAGCTGCCGTCGCCGTCGAGGTCGGCCTCCAGGTCGTCGGCGTCGATCTCCGACTCGATGTCCTCCAGTTCGGCGTCGACGTCCTCGTCGCTGACGGCGGCGTCGCCGTCGTCGGCCGACTCGCCCTTGCCGAGCTCGCCCTTCAGCGTCTCCAGCTCGGCGTCGACCTCGCTGTCGGTCGAGAGGCCCTCCAGCTCGCGGTCGATGCTGTCCTTGTCCGAGAGCGCGTCCTCGAAGGCGCCGGAGTCCTCCAGCTCGTCCATCGCCTCCGAGCGCGCCTCCATCTCCTCGGTCCGCTCCTCGGCGCGCTCGATCGAGCGGCTCACGTCCTCCATCTCGTCGCCGACGCCGGTCATCGCCTCCGAGACGCGAGTGGACGCCTCGGCCGCCTCGTAGCGAGCCTTCATCGTCTCCTTCTTCGTGCGGAACTCCTCGATGCGGTTCTGGAGCTTGTTCTTCTTCTCGACGAGCTGCTCCTGCGTGTTGTTCAGCTCGGCGATCTGGCCCTCCAGCTCCTCGATCTGGGTCATCTTCGACTTCTTCTTTTCGAGGGCCTTCCGCGCGAGGTCGTCGCGGTCCTGCTGGACCGCCTCGCGGGCCTGGCGGTTGTGCTTCTCGACGTTCTCTTCGAGCTTGCGCTTCTGTATCTCCAGGCGCTTCTTCTGGGTCGTCAGGTCGGCGATCCCCTGTTTGACGTCCTGAAGCTCGTCGCGCATCTGTTCGTACGAGTAGTCGAGCGATTCGGTCGGGTCTTCCGCCCGGTTGAGGAGGGCGTTCACCTTCGAGCGGACGACGTAGGAGGCGCGCGAGAGGATTCCCATGCCACATCGTACGCGTTCCACCCGTTAAAACCTCATGCGGTTCGCGGCGGGCCGTCGCGGACCGTGGCCAGCGGGCACCGTCCGCGACGGCCGGGCGCCGCGCGACGCTCCCTGAAGATTTATTCGGCGGATCGACGTACCCCCGTGCATGGACATCGGCGTGCTAACGGTACCCCTGGGCGGCGAATCGATCGACGACGCGGCCGCGTACCTCGACGAGATCGGCGTCGACGCCGTCGAACTCGGCGTCGGGGGGTGGCCCGGCGAGGACCACGTCGGTCGCGAGACGCTCCTCGGCGAGGAGGCGGCCCGCGAGGAGTTGCGCGACCTGCTCGACGACCACGGGCTTCGGATCTCCGCGCTGGCGACGCACAACAACCCGCTCCATCCCGACGCGGAGCGAGCCGCGGAAGCCGACCGGGAGCTACGAGAGGCGGTCGAGTTGGCCGACCTGCTCGGCGTCGACACGGTGACCTGCTTTTCCGGGCTCCCGGCCGGCGCGCCCGGCGACTCGACGCCGAACTGGGTCACGGCGCCGTGGCCGACGGAACACGCCGACGCGCTCGACTACCAGTGGGACGAGGTCGCGGTTCCCTACTGGCGCGACCTGGCGGAGCACGCCGAGGGGCACGGCGTCGACGTCGCCGTCGAGATGCACCCGAACATGCTGGTGTACGAGCCGACCGGGCTGCTCGCGCTTCGGGAGGCCACGAACGAGCGGGTCGGCGCCAACTTCGACCCCTCGCACCTCTACTGGCAGGGGATCGACGTGACCGAGGCGATCCGGTTCCTGGGCCAGCGCGACGCGATCCACCATTTCCACGCCAAGGACACGAAGGTGTACGACGCGAACGCCCGCGTGAAGGGCGTCCTCGACACGACGGGCTACGCCGAGGAGGCCGACCGTTCGTGGCTGTTCCGCTCGATCGGGTACGGCCACGACGAGGCGCACTGGAAGGACGTCGTCTCGACGCTCCGGATGGTCGGCTACGAGGGCGCGCTGTCGATCGAACACGAGGACTCGCTCACCTCCTCGCGCGAGGGGTTAGAGAAGGCCGTCGACGTGCTGGAGCGGGCCGTCTTCGAGACGGAACCGGGCGAGGCCTACTGGGCGGAGTGAGGAGCGGACCCGAGAGCCGCGGCGCGTCTCTCGCTCGCGGGCCCCGGTCGCGGCGACGGCGCGAAACCGCAGCGATCCGGGTCGGGAACCACCCACACTCAAGGCCCGCTGCGGAGAACGCCCTGCCATGACACTCCGTATCGGCGTGCTCGGGTACCGTTTCATGGGCAAGGCGCACTCGAACGCGATGGCGCGGCTGCCGATGTTCTTCCCGGACGCACCCGAAATCGAGCGCCACACCCTCGTCGGACGCGACGAGGGAGCGCTCGCGGACGCCGCGGATCGGTTCGGCTTCTCGCACACCGCGACGGACTGGGAGGCGGCGCTCGACGAGGTGGACGTCTTCTACAACCTCGGGCCGAACCACGTCCACGCGGAGCCGTCGATCGCGGCCCTCGAAGCCGGGATCCCGGTCCTCTGTGAGAAGCCGCTCGCGCCGACGCTGGAGGAGGCGGCGGCGATGCGCGACGCGGCGGCCGCGGCGGACGCCCCGGCCGGGACCGCCTTCAACTACCGGTTCATCCCCGCGATCCGCTACGCGAAGGGACTGATCGAGGACGGCGAACTAGGCGAGATCCGGCAGGTTCGAGGGCGATACCTCCAAGACTGGCTCGTCGACCCCGAGGCGCCGTGGGCGTGGCGGATGGACGCCGAGATGGCCGGCTCCGGCGCGCTCGGCGACCTCGGCGCGCACACCATCGACCTCGCGAACTTCCTCGTCGGCGACGCGGTGGGGGGAATCGAGCGCCTCTCGGGCCAGTTGACGACGTTCGTCGACGAGCGCCCCGTCTACGACGAGAACGGGAGGATCGAGGAGTACCGCGACGTGACGGTCGACGACGCCTACAACGCGCAGGTCGCCTACGAGTCGGGCGCGACCGGCGGCTTCGAGGCCAGCCGCGTGGCCGAGGGGCACAAAAACGACCACGCGATCGCGGTCCACGGCACGGAGGGAAGCCTGAAGTTCTCCTTGGAACGGCTCAACGAACTGGAGGTGTTACGCGGGCGGAACCGCGGCTACGAGACGGTGTTGGTCACCGAGGAGTCCGACCCGTACGTCGACCACTGGTGGCCCCCGGGCCACGTGATCGGGTGGGAGCACACGTTCGTCCACGAGAACTACGAATTCCTCTCGGCGGTCGACGAGGGCGGATCGTTCGAGCCGTCGTTCGACGACGGTTACGAGGTCCAGCGCGTGCTCGCGGCGATCCAACGGGCCGACGATCGCGGCGAGTGGGTCACCGTAGGGTAGGCGTTCGTAGGGGGTCGACCTCCGACGGCCAGACAGCGCGCGAGACACCGCCGTCCCGTCACCTGACGCCGCTGCGTCAGCCGACGCCGCCGTCCTGTCAGCCGCCGCCGCGTCAGCCGACGCCGCGTCAGACGCCGACGCCCGGGGTGCTGCCGCCGTTCCCCTCGCTCCACTCGTCGATCTTGGAGCTCTCGCCGTTGTAGCTGCCGAGCGTCTCGCGGGTGTCGAACGCGACCGGCTCCCAGACGACCTCGAAGTTCTCGTTGCCCGTGGCGTTGGGCACGACGATCCGGTCGCCGGGTCGGACGACGCCGTCGCCGGGCCACGCGCCGAACTGGACGCTTCCGTCCGGGTCCGTACCGCGGACGTACAGCTCCTCGGCCGGGACCGGGTCCGGGCCGAGCGCGACGACGACGAGCGTGCCGTTCTCCTGTTGGCCTTCGAACTCGGCGTCCGGCGGTGCGACGCCGTCGATGAGACCGAACACCGCCGCGCCGACGAGCGCGAGCAGCAGCACGACGACCCCGACGAGCAGCCCCGTCCCCGCCAGGGGGGTGAACCCTCGCTCGTCGTCTCGGAACGCGACCATTCGGCCGTGACTCAGACGGCACCGGTATAAGCGTTTGCGCGCCGCGTATCAGTCGTGATACGTTCGGGGTCGCCGGGCGCGGCGGGCCGGGTCGGAACCGGGCCTCGACCCGAACCGGAAACGGGTTATTCCGCGCGGGCGAACACCGGCCGTGAAGTCTCGTCCCGACGGCTCGGCGGGCGGTCGTCCCCGCGGACCGCGAGGCATCGCTCGCATGTGGGCCGAGGTGCTCGTTCGGCCGCGGCGCACGTTCGCGAACGGGATCACGCCCGGCGATCAGGCGCCCGCGCTGACGTTCGCGGTGGCGGTCGCCGCGGCGTTCACCCTCGGGTGGATCGCGTCGGACCCCGCGGCGATGCCCGTCGTCGTCCCCTCCTCGCGAGTGCTGTCCGAGGCCGTGGTCGTCGTCGTCGTGGTCGCGCTGGCGGCGCCGGTCGGGCTCCACCTGACCGCCGCGGTCGCGACCGTTTCCGTCGTGCTGGCGAGCCTCGAGGTCGACGGCGGAGTCGGCTTTCGCGACCGCGGGGGAGTGAGCGAGACGGTCCAGGCGGTCGCGTACGCCAGCTCCCCGATGGCGCTGGCCGGACCGGCGATCCCCGAACTCAGGGTCGTCTGCGGCGCGTACGCGGCACTCCTCCTGTTCGTCGGGTTCCGGGCGGTTCACGGACTGGGACCGCTCCGGACCGCCGCGGCCGCACTCCCGCCGGCCGCGCTCGGCTACGGCGTCGGCTATCGGGCCGTGGCCGCGGCGCGAACGCTGCTCGGCGCGTGACGGGCCGGGCGCCCGCGCCGCCGCCAGCGGGTTTTCGACAACCGTTTTAGGCCCGAGGCTCTCGGTGTACTCAAATGGGATCCTGTATCATCTGTGGCACCGACGTCGGAGGCGGTCGCGTCTGCGACTCGCACCAGGAAGACGTCGTGTTCGACTTCCGCGGCGACTCTCCCGACGATCTGGTTCCGAGCCGGTTCTATCGGGGCGTCGTCGACGGGTACGCCGAGTTCGGCGTGTTCGTCGACCTCGCGCCGGGCGTCACCGGACTGCTCCACCGCTCCGAACTCGACCGCCGGCTCGACAGCCTCGACTGGGAGCCGGGCGACGAGGTGTTCGTCCAGGTGAAAGGCGTCCGCGACAACGGCAACGTCGACCTCGGCTGGTCGATCCGCCAGGCCGACCGCGAGTTCCGAGGCGTTCTCGTTCAGGAGTCCGACGGCGAGCACCTCCCGGACGAGGAGCCGGGCGACGACGGCGAGGGCGCAGCCGAGACGACCGGCGATGCGTCCGCCGAAGCCGAGGAGTCGGTCGACGCAGGCGACGACGAGGACGCGGACGAGTCGGTCGACGAGACGGTCGAGGCCGACGCGGGGTCCGTCGAGGTAGAGCCCGAGGCCGACGCGGGGTCCGACGATGCGGCGGAACCCGAAAGCGAGACGGAGTCCGCCGAGAGCGGTGACGCGGCGCCGACCGCCGCCGAGGAGACCCCGGAATCTGAGGCGGTCGAGGCGGCCGGAGACGACGCCGACGCGGACCCGGAACGCGTGCCGATCACGACGCTCGGAGACGCGGTCGGCGACGCGGTGCGGATCGAGGGCGAGGTCGTCGGCGTCCGCCAGACCGGCGGCCCGACGGTGTTCGAGGTCAGCGACGAGACGGGCGCGGTCGACGTGGCCGCGTTCGTCGAGCCCGGCGTCCGGGCGCATCCGGACGTCGAGGTCGGCGACGCGGTGCGGGTCGACGGCGAGGTCGAGAGCCACCGCGGCGACGTCCAGGTGGAGTCCGAGGCGCTCGTCCTCCTCGACGGAGCGGCGGCCGAATCGGTCCGCCGCCGCATCGCCGAGGCGCTCACGGACGAGGCCCGACCCGAGGGGCTCCAGCCGCTCGCCGGCGACGAGACGGTCGCGGAGCTCGCGGACGGCCTCCTCGACGCGGCCGAAGCCGTCCGGCGCGCGGTCCTCGAGTCGCGACCGATCGTCGTCCGCCACCCGGCGACCGCCGACGGCTACGTCGCCGGCGCCGCGGTCGAACGCGCCGTCCTCCCGCTGATCCGCGACGAACACGCGAAGAGCGACGCCGAGTACCACTACTTCACCCGCCGGCCGCTCGACGAGCCGGTGTACGGGATGGACGCGGCCACCAACGACGCGACGCGGATGCTCCAGGACCGCGACCGCCACGACGAGAAGCTCCCGCTGTTCCTGCTCGTCGGCGCCGGCTCGACGACCGAGTCCGCCGACGGCATCGACCTGCTGTCGGTGTACGGGGTCGACGCGGTCGTCGTCGACGCCGCGGTCGCGGACCCGGAGACCCGGGACGCGGTCGACACGCTCGTCTCGCCGGAGCTGGCCGACGTCGACGGCGACGAGACGCTCTCGACGGGCGCGCTCGTCGCCTCGCTCGCGTCGGCGATCAACGACGAGGTCCGCGCGGACCTCCGGCACCTGCCGGCGGTGAGCTACTGGGCGGACGCCCCCGACCGCTACGTCGACCTCGCGCGCGACGCGGGCCACGACGCCGAGCGCGTCGCGGAGCTCCGCGAGGCCGTCGCGCTGGAGGCGTACTACCAGTCGTACCAGGACAAGCGGGAGCTGATAGCGGACCTGCTGTTCTCGGACGGCGGCAACCTCGCGGCGCACGTCTCCGAGCAGTTCAGGGAGAAGTTAGAGACCGAGATCGAGACCGCTGACGCGAACGTCGTGACCGAGGCGGTCGACGGCGTCGAGTTCGCCCTGCTCGACACCGACGACTACACCCACCGGTACGACTTCCCGCCGACGCCGCTCCTGCTCGACGACCTGCATCGGCGCCGCGCCGACGGCGAACCGTTCGCGACGGTCGGCGTCGGCACCGACGAGCTGTACGTGCGCACGACCGCGGACGTCTCGGTCCGCGACGTGGCAGCGCGCGCGGCCGAGCTCGCGCCGACGGCGGACATCGACACCGCGGGCGTCCGCGAGGGGAAGATCGAGTTCCTCTCGGGCGAGCGCGACGCCGTCGAAGACGCCGTCGTCGCGGCCGTCGCCGAGGCGTTCTGAGGCGGCCGCCGCGTCAGACGACTCGGGGACTGGCCGACTCGGAGTCGCTTCCCGTTCCGCGCATCCATATGCGCGATGGTTTTCTCTCGCCGTCGATCGAAAACCGAGGGGCATCGGATCCGGCGGTAGATTATTACCGGTGTGTTGACCTCTCTCAAGCTGGTGTCACAGACATGGCAACGCAACCCTCCGAACGGACGCTTCGCGCGGAGCTGCTCGGCCGCGACGTGGAGTTCAACTACTCCGAGACCTGGCTGGCGTACTCGATGCTTGGACTCCGGGTCGTGATGGCGTGGGTGTTCCTTCAGGCCGGCCTGGAGAAGCTGTTCGAGGGGGGCCTCGCAGACCCGCTCGCGTGGAGCTCGGTCGGGTTCCTCCGGAACGCCATCGCCGAGGCCAACCCGTTACAGGGGCTGTTCCTCTTCTTTGCGGACTACGCCGCAATCATCGACCCGATGGTGGTGTTCGGACAGATCCTGATCGGGCTGGCGCTGCTGTTCGGCGTCCTCTTCCGGTTCGCCGCGCTGATGGGGGCGATCATGATGTCGATGTTCTGGACCGCCGCGTGGCAGGGCGGACTGCTGGCCGGGTTCCCGGTCGCGCACGGCTACTTCGTCGACAGCTCGCTCGTGTACATGCTGATCCTGTTCGGCCTCGGCGCGTGGGGCGCCGGGCGGATCGTCGGGATCGACCGGGCGTTAGAGGAGACGGAGCTGGTCCGAAACGCCCCGGCGCTGCGGTACCTGCTCGGGTGACGGACGCCGGCCGCGCTCCGGCGCCGGACGTTGTTGCGTCGACCGATCGACTCCCCCTCAGCGACGCGTGAACGGACCGGGCGGGAGGATGAGGTCGTCGAGCTCCGGGCGCTGTTTCACGTTGAACACGACGGACAGCTCGTCGGTCAGCGGGTAGCCGTTGCAGGAGAGGCGGAACCCCCGCTCGGCGAGGTCGTCGGGCATGATGTGGTCGGTCGGCTGCGAGAGCTCGCCCGCGGCGAGGTACACCGCGCAGTTCGCGCAGGCGCCGCCGCGACACGAGAAGGGCCACGCGAAGCCGCTCCGCTCGGCCGCCTCCAGCAGGCTCTCGTCGGGCTGGACCAGCAGGCGACCGTGCGCGTCGGGGTCGAGGTCGGCCTGACCGGCCTTCCGGAACAGCTCGTCGTCGTCGAGCGACCAGCCGTAGTCGACGACGGCCTCGTAGTCGAGGAACTCGACGCGGGTCGGCTTCGGCCCCGCGGCGTCGCCGTCGTCGCTGAGGTCGATGTCGGCGGGCCCGGCCCCGTTCTCCTCGCCGCTCTCGTCGCCGTTCCGGTCGCGCTCGGACAGCTCCCGGTAGGCGCGGCGGACGAGCTGAAACTCCTCGATCGAACCCCCCTGATCCGGGTGGGCTCGCTTGACGCGCTCGCGGTAGGCCCGTTCGACCGCCTCGTCGTCGGCGTCCTCGTCGACCTCCAACACCTCGAACGGGGAGACCATTCAGACGCGGACCCGTACGCGCGTGACGCATATAAACGGCCCAGAAGTCGGCAGGCGAATCGCGACGCGGGACGGACCGAGAAATCGCCGCGAGACACCGAGCCGGCGGTTCCTCGGTCCGGGAGCCGTCAGCGTTTAAGAGCGGCGCGCCCCAGAGACCGGTAATGGGAAACGCCGACCTGCGCGACCTCGCGTCGATCCGCGACGTGCCCTTCGCGGAACTCGAGGGGAGCGTCGTCGCCGTCGACGCGCACAACTGGCTGTACCGGTACCTCACGACGACCGTCAAGTGGACGAGCGACGAGAAGTACACGACGGCCGACGGCGTCGAGGTCGCGAACCTGATCGGGGTCGTCCAGGGGCTCCCGAAGTTCTTCGAACACGACCTGATCCCCGTGATGGTGTTCGACGGCGCCGTCACCGACCTGAAGGCGGACGAGGTTGCGGAGCGCCGCGAGAAGCGCGAGGCGGCCGAGGAGCGTCGGGCCGCCGCCGAGGAGCGCGGCGACGCCGTCGAGGCCGCCCGGCTGGAGGCCCGGACCCAGCGGCTCACCGACGCGATCCACGAGACGACCCGCGAGCTGCTCGAACGGCTCGACGTGCCGATAGTCGAGGCGCCCGCCGAGGGGGAAGCGCAGTGCGCGCACATGGCCGCGAGCGGGACCGTCGACCACGCCGGCAGCGAGGACTACGACACCCTGCTGTTCGGCGCGCCGACGACGCTCCGCCAGCTGACGAGCAAGGGCGACCCGGAGCTGATGGACCTCGCGGCGACGCTGGCGGACCTCGGGTTGGACCGACAGGGGCTCGTCGACGTCGCGATGCTCTGTGGCACCGACTTCAACGACGGGATCCGTGGAATCGGACCGAAGACGGCGGTGACGGCGGTGACGGAACACGGCGATCTGTGGGGCGTTCTGGAGGCGCGCGACGCCGAGATACCCGACGCCGAGGCGATCCGCGAGCTGTTCATGACCCCCCCGGCCGAGGACGTCGCGGTCGACACCGACGTGAACCCGGACGTGGAGGCCGCCCGGGAGTACGTCGTCGACGAGTGGGGCGTGGCCGCCGACGAGGTCGAACGCGGGTTCGAGCGCATCGCGGAGTCGCAGGTTCAGGCCGGTCTCGACCGGTGGACCTGAGCGGATACGACCGGTGGACCCGAGGGGACGCGACCGGTGGACCGAGGAGACGGCCCGGGAACAGACGAGGCGCCACCGACCGGGTTCGGGCGGGGGTCCGTCGTCGAGACCGCCGCGAACACACCTTTTATTTCCTCGTCGTCAGAAGGGTGACTCACACGTGTCGCGGATCGCCTTTCGATCGCGGACGTCGTCCACGACCGGTAGACGAGCCGGATCCGCCGCCGTTTCCGGCGGCGCGGCGCGTCCGCGGGCCGACGCCCGAGCGGACCGCGGCGACCCTGACCAATGAGCTTCGACGTTCCCGACGACAGACGGTACTTGGAATCGCACGAGTGGGCGACGACCGGCGGCGACACCGTCCGGATCGGCGTCTCCGACTTCGCGCAGGACGAACTGGGCGACGTGGTGTTCGTCGAGCTCCCGGAGGTCGGCGACGAGGTCGCCGCCGGCGAGGCGTTCGGCGTCGTCGAGTCGATCAAGGCCGTCTCCGACCTGTACGCGCCCGTCTCGGGCGAGGTCGTCGCCGTCAACGAGGAACTGTTCGACCGCCCGGAGCTCGTCAACGAGGACCCCTACGGAGACGGCTGGATGCTCGAGGTCGAGCCCGTCGAGGGCGGCGACGCCGAGGGGCTGCTCGACGCCGACGCGTACGACGACCAGATCGCCTGAGTGTCCCGATCGACGCCGGGAACGGGACGCCAGGCTCGGACGAAACACCAACCGGACACACGACAATGACCACGCCACCTTCCGATCCCACGCCAGCGTTCGACTCCGCGCCGCCCGTGAACCGACGATCCGAAAATCCACGACCCGCGACCGGACGAACGAACCGTCGCGGACGAGACGGAACGAACCGATGAGCCGGGCGAACGGCACGCCGTACGCGCCCCACACCGACGCGGAGACCGCGGCGATGCTGGCGGAGATCGGCGTCGACGACGAGGAGGCGCTGTTCGACATCCCCGAGTCGGTCGCCTTCGACGGCGAGTTCGGCATCGAGCCGCGGACGGAACGCGAGATCCGCGACGAGTGCGCCCGAATGTTGAACCGCAACGACGACCTCACGGAGTTCCTCGGACGGGGACACTACGGCCACTACGTCCCGAGCGTCGTCGATCACCTCTCGGACCGCGCCGAGTTCCTCACGAGCTACACCCAGTACCAGCCGGAAGCGTCACAGGGGTTCCTCCAGGCGCTGTTCGAGTACCAGTCGATGCTGGTCGAGCTGACCGGTCTCGACGTCGCGAACTGCTCGATGTACGACGCCGCGACCGCGCTCGGCGAGGCCGCGACGCTCGCGGACCGCGTCCGTGCCACGTCCGGCGATGTCGTCCTCGTCCCCGAACAGCTCCGCGAGGGGAAACGGGCGGTGTTGGAGAACTACTGCGCGGGCGTCGACCTGACCGTCGAGACGTATCCGATGGCCGACGGGACCGCCGACGTCGACGCCCTGGCCGACCGCGCCGGCGACGACGTCGTCATGCTGTACGCCGAGAGCCCGACCGTCCGCGGCTGTATCGAGGAGCGGCTCGCGGCGATCGGTGACCTCGCCGGCGAGACGGACGCGCTGTTCGCGCTCGGCTCCGACGTCGTCGCGCTGTCGGTGTTACAGTCGCCGGAAGCGGTCGGGGCCGACGTCGTCGTCGGCGAGGCCGGCGCGCTCGGCCTGCCGACCAGCTACGGGATGGGACTGGGGATCTTCGCCTGTAGCGACGAGTTCCTGCGGCAGGTGCCCGGCAGGCTCGTGGGCGCGAGCGAGGACGCGAACGGCGACCGCGCGTACACGCTGACGCTCCAGACCCGCGAACAGCACATCCGCAAGGAGCGAGCCACCTCGAACATCTGTACGAATCAGGCGTGGGTCGCGCTCCGCGCGGCGATCCACGCGGCGACGCTCGGTCCGGACGGGCTCGTCGACCTCGCGAACGACTGCGTCCGCGAGGCCGAGGCGCTCGCGACGCGGATCGACGACTGCTCCGGCGCCGCGGCCCCCGTCCACGACCGCCACCACTTCCGGGAGTTCGCGGTGCGCGTCGACCAGCCGGCGGCGGCCGTCGCCGAGGAGTTAGAGGCCGAGGGGTTCGCGGTCCACGCGATCGGCGACCACCTGCTTCAGGTCTGCGTCACCGACCTGAACGCCGGGCGGGCGGACGGCCTCGTCGCCGCCTTCGAGGAGGTGCTGTAGATGATCCACGACCAGGCGAACTACGAGCGCGAGGCGGAGGACGTCCGGGAGCCGCTGCTCTCGGAGAAGGGCCAGGAGACGGTCGACGTGCGTGAGGACTCCCCGCTACCCGACGACCTGACCCGGGAGGCGCTGACGCTCCCGAACCCCTCGGAGCCGGAGACGGCGCGCCACTACACCCGGCTCTCGCAGATGAACTGGGCGATCGACGCGGGCCCGTACCCGCTGGGGAGCTGTACGATGAAGTACAACCCCAAGTTCACCGAGGACGTGGCGGCCGACCCGAACGCGGCGGTCCACCCCGACCGCTCCGCGCGCTCGGCCCAGGGAACCTTAGCGCTCCAGTACCGGCTCCAAGAGGTGCTGGCCGACATCGGCGGCATGGACGCCGTCACGCTCCAGCCGCCCGCGGGCGCCGCCGGGGAGTTGACCGGAATCCTCGTGGCGAAGGCGTACCACGAGCATCACGGCAACGACCGCTCGGAGGTCGTGATCCCGGCGTCGGCGCACGGGACGAACTTCGCGACCGCCGCGACCGCCGGCTACGACGTGGTCGAACTCCCCTCCGGCGAGGACGGCCGAGTCGACCTCGAGGCGCTGGAGGCGGCCGTGAGCGACGACACCGCCGCCTTGATGCTCACGAACCCGAACACGGTCGGACTCTTCGAGCGCGACATCACCGAGATCGCCGAGATCGTCCACGACGCCGGCGGCCTGCTCTACTACGACGGCGCGAACCTCAACGCGCTGCTCGGCCGCGGCCGCCCCGGCGACATGGGGTTCGACGTGATGCATTACAACGTCCACAAGACGTTCGCGACGCCACACGGCGGCGGGGGTCCCGGCGCCGGGCCGGTCGGCGTCGTCGACGAGTTGGCGCCGTTCCTCCCGACGCCGCGAGTCCGAGAGGCGGACGACGGCGGTGGTTACGAGCGCTTCGAACCGAGTCACACCATCGGCAAGGTCCACGGCTTCGCCGGCAACTGGCTCGTGTTGATCAAGGCGTACGCGTACATCGCCCGCCTCGGGGACGAGGGGCTGTCGGACGCCGCCGCGAAGGCCGTTCTCAACGCCAACTACCTCGCCGAGCGGATCGACTTAGAGGTGCCCTTCGGCCCCTTCCACCACGAGTTCGCGGCGACTGCGGGCGACCGCGACGCGGCCGACGTCGCCAAGCGGATGCTGGACTTCGGCGTCCACCCGCCGACAACGAAGTGGCCCGAGATGGTCCCGGAGGCGATGCTGACGGAGCCGACGGAGATCGAGGGGCGGTCGTCGCTCGACGACCTCGCCGAGGCGTTCAACCTCGCGTACGCCGACACCGACGCGGCGCTCGACTCCGCGCCGACCCGGACCGCCGCCGCCCGGATCGACCAGGTCGGCGCCGCGCGGGACCCACGGCTCTCGTGGCAGGCGCTCGACGGAGAGTAGGACGGTCGGCGTCCGAAGGCGGTCGACCGCGTCAGGGCTCGGTCGCCGCGGACCGAACGGGTTCCTCGCGGTCGCTCGCGTCGAGCTCGTCGGCGTCGTCGACGTCGAACTCCCCTTCGTCGAGGGGTGGCTCCTCGGGGGGCGCGGTCTCGGCCGTCACCGCGTCTCCGACGTCCGCCCCCGAGGCGAACGCCCCCTCGCCGTCGACGAACCGGCGCATCACCCGCCCCTCGGCGCGGTGGAGCGTCTCGCTACAGGTCGATTTCGCGATCTCGTTGGCCTCGGCCAGTTCGGTGAGGGTACACCGTCGCGGCGTGTCGTAGTACCCCGCCCGGACCGCCTCGAAGACGAGTTCGCGCTGCGCCTCCGTGAGCGTCCGATCCGGGTCGCCGGCGTCGGTCGCGGCGACACCGACCGTCACGCCGTCGCCCGTGAGCCGCCGCCCGAACGCCTCGATCCGGTCGCGGTCGCCGACGACCGTCACGGTGGCGCGCCCGTCGACGACTTCCACCGTCGACTCGATCGGTAAGCCGACCGCCCGCGCCGCCGGGAGGTATACGGGGGCGCGCCCGGCGACCCGGAGCGTGCGAACCTCGCCGCGGCGCTCGACCGTCGTCGCGCGCTCGACCGCCTCGTGATCGCGAAGGGCGTCCTCGGCGCGGTCCCTCTCGGTGCCGGCGACGAGGACGGTCGCGATCGCCTCCGGGTCGTCGTCGGCCGTCTGCCGGGTGTTGCCACCGGTCGCGCTCGAATCGACGCCGACCGCGATCGTCTCCGCGACCCGGAGCGTCGCCGGGGGGACGCTTCGGGAGACGTCACCGAGCCACGACCCGGTCGGGAGGTCGAGTCGCAGGTCGGTCCGGCTCATCGCTTCCACCTCGGTTCGCCCGGCGGATCGCCCGTCCCGACGGTCGCTGGTGCGCGCATCTCACGTCCGGGTACGGCGGCGGTCCCCCTCGGTGTACCCCTTCATACGTTTCGAACCTAAATACCCCGCCGCGACCGCAGGACCGAAGTCCCCGGCGCGCGAGCGCGCGTTCATGGAGACGACGGACGCGTTCATCGGCCTGACCTGCGTCGACTGCGAGGAGACGTTCGACGCGGCGGCGGCGACGCACCGCTGTCCCGACTGCGGCGGGATCCTCGACCCCGACTACGACTACGACCGGGTCGACCTGACCCCGGCGACGCTCGACGCCCGTCCCGACGGGTCGATGTGGCGGTACGCCGAGCTGCTCCCGTTCCCGGCCGAGACGGCGGTGTCGCTCGGGGAGGGCGCGACGCCGCTCGTGGAGTGCCCGGCGCTGGCAGACGCGATGGGGGTCGGCCGCGTCCTCCTGAAAGACGAGGGCGCGAACCCGACTGGCACGTTCAAGGACCGGGGGCAGGCGGCCGCGATGACGGCCGCGCGCGAACACGGCGCGAGCGAGGTCGCGCTGAACAGCGCCGGCAACGCGGGGCAGGCGGCCGCGGCGTACGCGGCGCGCGCGGACCTGGACGCGCACGTGTTTCTCCCCTCGCGGGCGGGGTTCACGCAGAAGGCGATGACGGAGGTCCACGGCGCGGACCTGACCGTCACCGACCCCGTCGACGGGAACTCGCAGATCGGCGACGCCGGAAAGGCGTACGCCGAGGCGATGGACGAGCACCCCGAGTGGTACTCGACGAAGACGTTCGTCACGCCGTACCGCCACGAGGGGAAGAAGACGATGGCGTTGGAGCTGCTGGCGCAGCTCGACTGGGAGGTCCCCGACGGGGTCGTCTACCCGACCGGCGGCGGCGTCGGCCTCGTCGGGATGCACAAGGCCGCCCGCGAGGCGCGCGACCTCGGGTGGACCGACGAACTCGTCCCGATGTACGCCGCGCAGGCCGCGGGCTGTGCCCCGGTCGTCCGAGCCTACGAGTCGGGGGCGGAGAGACACGAACCCCTCGACGACGACGAGGTCGACACGGCCTGTAACGGGATCGCGATCCCGGATCCCGGCGCGAGCGGCCTCATCCTGGAGGCGATCCGCGAGTCCGACGGCGGGGCGGTGGCGACGACGGACCGCGAGATCCTCGACGCCGCGATCGAGGTCGCGCGGGCGGAGGGGCTGGAGGTCGGCGCCACCTGCGCCGCCGCCGTCTCGGGCGCGTTCGCGCTCGCGGAGTCCGGCGAGTTCGGGCCGGACGACACCGTCGTTCTGTTGAACACCGGCGCCGGCAACAAGGACGTGGACGCGCTCCGCGCGCACCTCGGCGAGCGCGAGGCCGAGGCGGAGGCGAACGAGTAGGAGCGAGGACTCGAACCGGAACCACTACGGCGACCGGTCGCCACCCCTCGCGCATGGAACTCGGCGTCATCGGGCTCGGTCGGATGGGGCAGATCGTCGCGGACCGGTCGCTTTCGGCGGGCCACGACGTGGTCGCGTTCGACCTCTCGGCGGAGGCGACCGCGACGGCGGCGGAGAACGGGGCAGAGCCGGCCGACTCGGTCGCGGACCTGTGTGACCGGTTGGACGACGGCGGGGGAGACGGCGGCGGCAAGCGCATCTGGCTGATGGTGCCCGCGGGCGACGCCGTCGACGCCACGCTCGCGGACCTGGAACCGCACCTCGACGGCGACGATGTCGTCGTCGACGGCGGCAACTCGCAGTTCCGGGAGTCAGTCCGGCGCGCCGAGGAGACGGACGCGGCGTACCTCGACTGCGGCACCTCCGGCGGGCCCGCGAGCGCGGAGGCGGGCTTCTCGCTGATGGTCGGCGGCCCGGCGTGGGCCTACGAGGCGATGGTCCCGGTGTTCGACGCGGTCGCGACCGGGCCCGACGGCCACGACCGCATGGGCGAGTCGGGCGCCGGCCACTACGTGAAGATGGTCCACAACGGCGTCGAGTACGCGCTGATGCAGGCGTACGGCGAGGGGTTCGAGCTGCTCACCGAGGGCCGGTACGACCTCGACATGGAGACCGTCGCGCGGACGTGGAACAACGGCGCCGTGATCCGGTCGTGGCTGCTGGAGCTCTGCGAGGAGGCGTTCCGCGAGGAGGGGTCGG
Organism: Halorubrum sp. SP9; assembly: GCF_005435015.1. Classification (NCBI taxonomy): domain Archaea; kingdom Methanobacteriati; phylum Methanobacteriota; class Halobacteria; order Halobacteriales; family Haloferacaceae; genus Halorubrum; species Halorubrum sp. SP9. The sequence goes on along the minus strand of NZ_SGXU01000004.1, from coordinate 113,047 downwards.
ACCTGGGCGACGTGGCCGACCACGTCGCGGGCGGCTCGACGGGCACCTGGACGGTTCGGGAGGCGCTCGAACAGGAGGTCCCCGTGCCGATCATCTATCAGGCGCTCGCGGAGCGGTTCGACTCGCGAAACGAGGGGCGCTTCTCGCGGCGGCTCGCGAACCGGCTCCGGTACGGGTTCGGCCGTCACGAGGTCGCGCGGCGGTCCGGAGAGGAGTAGGAGCGGACGACCGAAACGGTTCCTTCGTCTGAGTAGCAGGATCGGTCACGTCCGAGAAAGGCTTATGTACTGTCGTGGTAGAGTCTGACACGCATAGAATGTTCGAGCGATTCTCGAGCGGCTACTACCTTGGGGAACTGTACGTGGAACCCCGCGACGGCGAGCGCGCCGTCATCCGGCGGGCGGACCACGAACGCGTCAACGAGCAGCTGTACGCGGACGGCGAGGGCGTCGAGCGGCTCGACGCCCCGCTCGTCATGAAGGTCGACGGCGGCCACATCCCGGTCGGCGGCGACGACGACGTACCGAGCGGCACGCTCGCGATTCCCCAGGAACTCGCCGACGAGACGCTCCCGGACCGGAAGAACGTCCTCCTAGCGGACGCGGACCGCGCCGAGACGCTCCTTCGGTGGGAGGGGTGGGAGCCGTACGTGAACGCGTAAGGCGACGGGGAAGGCCCCGGTTCGATGTCGACGTTGGCCGGCACGTGCGAGCGGGGAGTTCGATTCCGGGAGCCAACACCGCCGAAACCGGTTCCGCTGAAGTTCTCAGACACGGATAAGGGTCAGCTACTGAATACGGGGTTCAAGCGCGTGGCAGCGACTTTCGCTGCCGGGTGGTAGGCACCGAATACTAATCGAGACCGCCTCGTGATCGACGCGTATGACCGCATCGGCTAGCACCGCTTTTCAGCTGTACAGCGTTCGGTCGGATTCGGATTCCCTCCCTGATCTCGTTCGTCGCGTCGCGGCAGGCGGATACGACGGCGTCGAGTTCGCCCAGCGGTTTCAGGAGGAGCCGCCCGACGCTATCGCTGCCGCACTCGACGAAACCGGGCTCGTTCCGGTCGCGGTCCACGCTGACCTCTCGACTATCGAGGACGCTCTCACCGGTGAGAGTGACCTGTTGGAGCGGTGTGCGATCGTCGGCTGTGACCGACTCGTCGTCGCCCACCCCGACTCGGCGCACTTTCACACCCGTGAGTCCGTTCGCGCGCTCGCGGACCGACTGAACGACGCGGCGGCGGCGCTCGACGACCGAGGGCTGGAACTGGGGCTCCACAACGACCGCCGGTGGACGCGTCCGTTGCTACCGGGCGGTGTCGAGGCGCTTATCGACGCGACGCCGGCACCTGACGGAGCGGCCGACTACCTCCAGACGGCGGGGCGGCGACTCCGGACTCGAAACGCGGGCACAGTCCCTCGCGGCACCCCCCTCCGGCTGCTCGCGGAGACGGATCCCCGGTCCGTCTGGTTCGAGCTCGAGGTCGCCGAGCTCCGTGCCGGGGGCGTTGCGCCGACCGAGGCGCTGTCGTTGCTCAGCGACCGGGTGGAGCTGCTCCACCTCCGCGACCTGGCTCCGGGCTCCGGTCTCGGGGAGTTCGAGCACGTTCCACACGGTGACGGGGTAGTGGACATGAAACGCGTGCTCGAAGCCGCGAGCGTCGCCGCCGTCGAGTGGGTCGTCTACGAGAACGAACTCGACACGCCCTCCGAGGAGAAAATCGACGCCGGGAGGCGATTCTTCGATCGGACGCTCGGAGAGTGACCCGCGACGACCGATCTCACCAACCGAACGGAAGCGACTCGACCGCGATACCGTATTTAACAACGTATCGACGCGACCGAGACGAATCGAGTTCCCGATCGGCGACGCCACTCGTTGCTTGAATTCCCCGTACTGAGTGATCAGTTCCCGCGTAGCCCTGCCTCGTTTTGTAACACATTCGCGCTCCGTGTTCAGCGCGTCCTCGGAGAGGTGACTTCGACGGAGCCCGAACTCCGACCGCGATGACGCTACGCACCACGGGCAGCCGACGACTCCGCCGCCGCCGCCCTCGCAGGCGCTCCGGCCGCCGGAGGCGGTCACTCGGAGGCGTGCGCCACCGCACGGCACTGCGGTGTGGGTTCCCGGTCGCGTCGTCGCCGCAGACGCACCTTTTAGGTCGCGGGAGAGCGCGGATTCGGTATGATCGACAAGCTGCTCGGCCGCGCCGAGCTGAAAGAGCGGATCGAGGAGCTCGAAGCGGAGAAGCGCCACCTCGAGCGCCGCGCCGAGGCCGAGGAGGAGCGCCGGTCCGACGCGGTCGCCGACCGTCAGCGCGCCGAGGAGCGCGTCAACGAACTCGAACACCGGATCGAGTCGTTAGAGGAGCGCCTCGATCGGACTGAGGGCACCGATGAGTCCGTCGAGTTCCGACGCGTGAGCGACCTCGGCGGCCCGCGGCTGGCAGACGCGCTCGACCGGTTCCGGGCGGTCGAGAGCGACGGCCCCGAGGGACTCCTCACCGCGTTCGTCCCCGGCCCTGACTCGGTGCCCGAGACCGTCAGCGACTGGTTCGGTGACCGTACGGCACTGGTCCGGCGCGCTGCGCCGGCGGTCGTCCTCGCCGACGACACCGGGGCGGTGAGCGCCGCGCTGACGCCGGCTGTCGCGCCGGACCCCTTCGACGCGTGGAGCGACCGCTTCCGGCTCGACGACGCGTGGTTCCGGCCGACCGGGCGGTTCGCGTTCGGGCTGGTCCGGGCGGACACGTTCGCGCTCGGCACCTACGAGGGCGGCGAGCGGGTCGCGTACGAGGGGTTCACCTCAGACGTGAAAGAGGCTCACTCGAAGGGCGGCTTCTCGCAGGGGCGCTTCGAGCGGCGCCGCGAGGGGCAGATCGACGACCACCTCGACCGGGCGAACGAGGCGCTCGCTGGGGTCGAGAACGTCGACCGCACGATAGTCGTCGGCGAGCGCAGCGTGTTGGGGCGGGTTCGCGACCACGCCGACGTCACCGACGTGTCGGACGCCACCGGGAACCCGAAAGCGGCCCTCGAGGACGCGTTCCGCGACTTCTGGACCGGCAGGCTACACGCGATCTGACACCACGTCGGCCACCTTCGGTCGGGCTCGCTCAACCGGGAGACGCACCCGATAGCTCACCTGGATCCACAGATATCCGTCGGTTCGCCGCCGGTAAGCACTGAATACCTTTGAAATTGGATAGCACACTGACGAACGGAGGGAACGTCACTCGCTCCCCCTCCCCCCTCTTTTTCGCGGGTTTTCGACGCTTCCGTCGGTCCGACTCCGCGCCGTGTTCCGACGGTTCGGGCGAACGGTGAAGAACGGCCATATATCGGCGACGCGCGTTGTGCGTCCACGACACGGTCGGCCTCGAGCCCCTCGGTTCGGTCGGTCGTCGTCGCCTCGCTCGTCGCAGTCCTGCTCGTCACCGCGTTGCCGGTCGGCGGCGCGAGCGACGACGGGGTGCCCGGGTTCGGTCTCGTGCCGGCCGTGGTCGCGCTGCCGACGGCCGCGGGGCCGTTCGGGCGGTTCGAGCGGAGCGGTTAGGGAGCGCGGGCGGAGCGGTCGGAGGGTACGGACGGCGCGGTTAGAACGGCGCCTCGGGCCCCTCGTCCGTCCCGTCATTCTCGGCCTGCGACTCCGCTCCCGCCGTCACCAGCTCGCCGACCTCGCGCTCCCACGCCTCGATCCCGCCGCGGAGGCTCTCGACGCGCGCCTCCCGTGTCCCCTCGTAGCTGCCGATCAGCTGGGCGGCCTGCCGGCTGGCGACGCCGTGCGGGCAGACGGTGACGATCCGGTCGGCGTCGTCGAGTTCGGCGACCCGGCTCGTCAGTTCGGGGAACGGGATACACTCGCTGTCGGGGAGGTGCCCCCGGTCGAACGCGCGCTGGTCGCGGATGTCGACGATACGAAGCGGCTCGTCGACGGACCCGTCGCCCCGCTCCGACAGCAGCGACGACAGCTCCTCGGGGTCGATTTCGCCGTCCATCAGGGGAGCGGAGCGAGGCTGGCCGTGAGCACGGCTCGCTCGTCGGTGTCGTTGCGCGCGCCGTGGACCGCGCCCCGCTCGTTCTCCACCACCGCGGGTGCCGCGAGCGCCGACTCCTCGTCGTCGCGGATCACGGTCGGTTCGCCCTCTACCACGTGAAACACGTTCGTGGCGTCGGCGTGTTCGTGCGGGTCGACCGCCGCCTCGGGACCGAGGACGAACGCCTTCACGAGCACGTCGTCGGTGACGACGAGCTCCGCCGTCTCGACCTCGCCGGGTGCCGGGTCGAGACCGGAGACCGCCGCCGCGTAGCTGTCGAGCGTCATACCGGTGTCTCGCGCGGGACGGTGAAAAGTCGCGCGCTCGGGCGTCAGTACGACGGCGACTCCTCGGGCTCGCCGTCGCGCGCGTTGGCGACCCGACCGAGGGTGAAGAGGAGGTCCGAGAGCCGGTTGAGGTAGGTGACGACGGCCTCGTTAATCGGCTCCGAGCGCGCGAGGTCGACGACGCGGCGCTCCGCCCGTCGCACCACGGCGCGCGCGTGGTGGAGCGCGGCCCCCGCCTCGCCGCCGCCGGGCAGGACGAACGATGTGAGCGGCTCCAGCTCCTCGTCGAACGCGTCGATGTGGGCCTCCAGCCGCTCGGTGTGTTCGCTCTCGACCTGCGGGTCGTCCGGGTCGGGATCGGGGTTCGCGAGGTCGGCCTGGACGACGTGGAGGTGATTTTGGACCGTTTCCAGCAGGTCGTCGAGGTCGTCGTGGCCCGTGGGGCGGACCGTGCCGAGCAGCGCGTTCGCCTCGTCGACGGAGCCGTACGCCTCGATCCGGTGACTCGACTTCGACACCCGGCTCATGTCCCGGAGGTCGGTCTCGCCCTCGTCGCCGCGGCCGGTGTAGATGCTCATTGAAGGGTTCTCTCGACGTACTCGACGATGTTCGCGCTCTCCGCCATTGTCACGCCCCGCTCCTCGTCGACGAGGACCGGGACGCCGCGCTGGCCGCTGACGCGCTTGACCTCGTTCCGCTCGGAGTGGAGCGCCTCCACCCACTCGGTCTCGTACTCGACGCCCGCCTCGTCTAAGGCGTCGGTCGCCTTCTCGCACCACGGACACCCGTCGAGGGCGTACAGTCGAACGTTCATACCGATCGATCCGTCCGCGCCGTCAAGAAGGTGTGCGTCCGGATCGGCTCGGCGGGTCGATCCGGGAGCGGTCCCCCGCGACCGCCTCAGAGGTCGTGGTACGACTCCATCCCGGCCCGGTGTTCCTCGGGGATCGGCGCCGGCTTCCCGGTGTCGGGGTCCAGCGAGACGAGCGTCGCCTCGGCCGCCGCGGCGACCGCGTCACCGACCCGGACCTCGTGGGTCATCGTCGCGCTCGACCGCCCGAGGTCCGCCACGTCGACGGTGACCGTGACCTCGCCGTCAGCGAGTTCGACGGGGGACCGGAAGTCGATCGATATCGACGCCAGCACGGTCGACGCCCGCGAGATGTCGACATCGAGCACGTCGCGGAAGTACCGCGTCCGCGCCTGTTCGATGTACGTCGCGTAGACGGCGTTGTTGACGTGGCCCATCGCGTCGATGTCGCGGAACCGCACGTCGATGTCCGCGGTGTACGTTCCCATATTCGACCCACTGACGGCGACCGTATGTAGGCGTCGGGATCGGAGCGGTGACTCGACAACGTATAAAAACGAGACGCGCCTACGACGAACGCATGGACAACGGCGCGATAGACGACGTCGACAGGGCGATCCTGTACGCGCTACAGGCGGACGCCCGAAACACATCGTCCGGGGACATCGCGGAGCGGACCGGCACCTCGGACAGCACCGTCCGCAAGCGCATCCGGCGCCTCGAGTCCGACGGCGTGATCAAGGGGTACAGCGCCAGCGTCGACTACCAGCGGTCGGGGTACCCGCTCCGGATGCTGCTCTACTGCACCGCGTCGATACCGGAGCGCGGCGAACTCATCCCCGACATCCTCGACATCGACGGCGTCGTGTCGGTCCAGGAGCTGGTGACCGGCGAGCAGAACCTCCTCGTGACCGTCGTCGGCGAGTCGGACAGCGACATCACGCCCGTGGCGCAGGCCCTCCTCGACATGGGCGTCACCGTCGCCGACGAGGTGCTCGTGCGGACCCACGAGACGACCCCGTTCGGTAGGTTCGACGCGGAGCGTCACGACGAGGAGTGAGGCCTCCTCCGTCGGCGTCGGTCAGGCCACGACCCGCTCAACGTCCAGCCCGGTCGCCCGCCGGACGACCGCACTGACCGGATCGTCCGACCCGGACAGGTTGTCCGAGTCGCCGTCGAGGACGACGAGCGCCGCCCGCCGACCGGGCTCGACGACGCCGCAGTCGAGGCCGGCGATCTCCGCCCCTGCGGCGGTGGCCATCCGCAACGCCTCCCGGTCGGTCACGTCGAACCGCTTCGCCGTGTACGCCATCTCCCGGAACATCGACGGCTGATTCAGCATGGCGTTGTCCGTCCCGAGCGCGACCGTCGCGTGGTCGAGCAGTTCGCGAACCGGCGGTTCCCCCACGTCGAGGACCGCGTTCGCGCGCGGACAGACCGCGACCGGGACCGACCGGTCCGCGACCCGTTCCAAGTGCTCCCGCCCGGCGTGGACCATGTGAACGAGGAGGTCCGGGTCGAGGTCGAGCGCCGGGTGGATGTCGGTCGCGTCCGGTTCGCCCGCGTGGATCGCGAACGGCCGGTCGCGCTCCTCGCAGGCGGCGCGCTCCGCGGCGAAGTCGCCGTCGTTCGCGCCGGACGCGCCGTAGCCGTCGGCGACGTCGAGGACGGACGGGTCGCCGCTCCCGAAGATGAACGGGTCGACCCCCGTCTCCGCGGCCGCCTCGCGGAGCGCCCGCGCCCCGGCACGCCCCGATTCGCGGAAGTCCAGGGCGGAGACGGTGCCGGTCCGCCGCATGAACCGGAGGGTCCGGCGCATCGCCGACACCAGTTCCTCGCGGTCGGCGGCCGCCAGCCGGCGGTGTTTCAGGCTGTCCGGCGGCACCACCGCCTCCTCGAGCGACAGGCCGACGGCCGCCTCCTTCGCGACCGAGTCGCCGAGGTGGGTGTGCGCGTTGACGAACGCCGGCAGCACGATGTCCGTCGAGTCGGTGTCCGCCTCCTCGACCGCCTCGATCCGTCCGTCCTCGACGACGACGCGTCCCCGAATCGGGTCGAACGACTCGCCGGCGAGGACGGTTCCCGAGAGCGTCTCCATACCGTCCCTGCGAACTCGGGGACGATATGAGTTCCTGAGTGGCGACGGCGAACGACGCGCGAGTCTCGCCGCTGCGAGGAGAGCGAGGGCCGGCGGGTCGCCCGCCACTCCTCGGCCCCGCAGAAACATAATGTTCTATAATTCGCAATTTACGAACGATTTGTGAATAAAGACAAGTTTAATACCCGGAGTGTTCTCAGGTGGTGTAGAGAGCGACCGAAATCGGATCTGAACTCGTTTCGGATTCCGGAACCGGTCGCACAACGGATCGACCGATGTCAGGACGCACCTCGAAACCGACGGTCGGAGCGCTCCGGGAGGCGGCGAACGCGTCGTCCGCTCCCGTCGTACTAACGCGGCTCGCGTGGGCGCTGTTCGCCGCGAGCGTCGTCGCGCTCGTCGCCCGACTCCGACTCGACGGGGCGTGGGAGGTCCCCGGCGCCGTCGCCGTCGACGGACTGACCGTCCTGCTGTGGGTCGTCGTGACGTTCTTCAGCGGGATCGTCCACAGCTATTCGCGCCGCTACATGGCCGGGAGCGCCCACGAGACTGAGTTCTTCCTCGGGGTCTTCGGGTTCACGCTCGCCGTGATGGCGCTCGTCGCGGCCGACCACCTCGCGCTGTTCTGGTGCTTCTGGCTGGCGATGGGGCTCCTGATGGCCCGGCTCGTCGGCACCGTCGACGGCTGGCCGCAGGCCCGGGCCGCCGCGGGCGTCGCCCGCCGGCACTTCCTCGCCAGCAGCGCGCTCCTCGGCGTGGCGCTGACGGCGCTGTGGTGGGCGACCGGCGAGACGACCATATCGGGTATCGCCGCGAGCGCCGACGGCCTCGGCGGGCCCGCGTGGCTCGTCGCGGGCGTCGCGCTCGTCCTCGCGGCGATGATCCAGTCGGCGCTCGTCCCGTTCCACGGCTGGCTGCTCTCCTCGATGACCGCCCCCACGCCGGCGTCGGCGCTGATGCACGCGGGGTTCGTCAACGCGGGCGGAGTCCTGCTGACTCGCTTCGCGCCCGTCGTGACCGCCGAGACCGCGCTCATGCTCGGTATCGCGGTCGTGGGCGCGGCGAGCGCCCTGGCCGGGAAGCTACTCAAAACGGTCCAGCCGGACGTCAAGACCGAACTGGGCTGCTCGACCGTCGGACAGATGGGGTTCATGATACTCCAGGCCGGCCTCGGCTTCTTCGGCGCCGCGATCACGCACCTGATCGTCCACGGCTTTTATAAGGCGTACCACTTCCTCAGCGCGGGCGAGGAAGTCGAACACACCGGTCCGACCGGAGAGGACCTCCCCGGGACGGGCTTCGCGGGCGCGGTCGTCGTCCTGCTGACCGCGCTGGCCGGCGGCGCGACGTTCGCGCTCCTGACCGGGAAGGGAACGAGCGTCGACGGCGGACTGCTGCTCGCGTCGCTCGTCGCGCTCACGACGCTCCACGCGGCCCGGAGCGCGGTCAGACGCACCGGCCTGCCGGCGACGGCGCGCTACGGCGCGGTCCCGCTGGTCTTCCTCCCGGCCATCGCGGGCTACGCGCTCGTCTACGAGGCCGTTTCGAGCGTCCTCTCGGGGGTCCCGATGGTCTCCGCACCGACCGAACTGACCGCGCTTCACGCGGTCGTCGCCGTCGCCTTCCTCGCGGCGTACGTCGCGATCGAGACCGGGGTGTACGAGCGGAGCGAACGCCTCTACGTCGCGCTGTTGAACGCGGGCCAACCCGCCCCGGACACCGTCTTGACCGCCACGGAGGAGTACGATGAGCACTGAACGCGCTATCGAGGACCGCGTCGACGAGGCCGCGACCGCCGTCGGATCGGTGTGGCCGATCCACTCGTTCGTGACCGCGAACCCCCTCTCCGGCTTCGAGGACCTGCCGTTCCCCGAGGCCGTCGAGCGGGCGTCCGACCGCCTCGGGGGCCGCGGCTATCCGAGTCCGGAGACGTTCCGGGCGGCCCTCGACGAGGGGCGGATCGACCGCGACCGCCTCGACTCGGAACTGGCCGAGCGGGGCTACGAAGCCGACCCGGAGAGCCTGCTGGCGCGGGCGGAGACCGCCGCCGAGCCGGAACCGTCAAGCGCCGCGGAGGCGGCGGACTCCCGGAACGCCGCCGAGGAGGCGGGCCCCGCCGACGCCGAGCGCGTCGACCGCGTGCTGACGAAGTGGCTGTCGGTGTTCCTCGACGAGGGGCGGGCCCAGTGGTCGATGCCGAACCGCGAGGACGGGTTCTACGACGCCTTCCGGTCGGTGGCCGCGTACGACGACGAGGTTCCCGAGGGGGGCCTCGTCACCGATCTGCCGGACTCACCGATCGAAGCGATCGAGTCCGCGCTGGAGTCGCACCCCGAGGGGCGGTGGAACTCCGTCTTCGAAGCGCAGTTCGCGGCGCTGCCCGGATGGACCGGCCTGCTCAAACGCCGTGCCGACGACGGCGGCGCGTGGCAGTCCGCGTACCCGATCACGCCGGAAGGGTACCTCGCGGTGCGGCTCGCGCTGGCCGACGCCTTCGACGTCGACGTCGCGCCGCCGACCGAGTCGGGCGACACGGCGACCGGAGCGTGTGAGGCGCCGACCGAGGGGAGCGACGGAATCGCCGAGGCGTTCCTGAGCGCGTGGGAGGCCACGTACCGCGGTGAGCTCGTCGGCCGGGTCGCCGCGGAGAGCGAGGCGCTCGACGACGGCGACGCCTCGGGTCGGCCGGCCGCCCAGTTGGTCTTCTGTATCGACACGCGCTCGGAGGTCATCCGCCGCCACGTCGAGGCGACCGGCGACTACGAGACGCACGGATACGCCGGCTTCTTCGGCGTTCCGATGGAGTACCGGGGATACGACTCCGAGGTCTCGGTCGACGCCTGTCCGCCCATCGTCGACGCGCAACACCGCGTCTCGGAGGTCCCGGTCGACGACGACGCGCGGGCGAGTCGCGACCGCCTGGCGGGCCTCCGCGAGGCCGCGGGCGAGGTGATCGAGACGCTGAAGTCGAACCCGGCCACCGCGTTCAGTTTCGTCGAGAGCGCCGGGAGCGGGTACGGGCTCGCGCTCGCGGCCCGCACGCTCGTGCCCGGTCGCGTCCGCGACCTGCTCGGCGGCGCGGACGACGCGGTGCCGGGCGACCACGAGTTCTGCGAGCCCGGTGTCCACGAGCACGACGACTCCGGCGAGGGGCTCCCGACGGGCCTGACCCGCGACGAGCGGGTCGAGTACGCCGCGACCGCGTTCGAGCTGATGGGGTTCGAAGAGTTCGCGCGGCTCGTCGTCTTCACCGGTCACGCGGCGGAGACGGCGAACAACCCCTACGACTCCAGCCTCGACTGCGGCGCCTGCGCCGGCAACCCCGGCGGCCCGAACGCCCGCGCCCTCGCCGCGATCTGTAACGACCCCGACGTGCGGGCGGGGCTGCGCGAGCGCGGGATCGACGTGCCCGACGACACCGTCTTCCTCGCCGCCGAACACAACACGACGACCGACGAGATCGAACTGTACGACGGCGACGTCCCGGACTCGCACGCCGCGGACCTCGACCGGCTGCGCGCGGACCTCGACGCCGCCCGCGAGGGCGCCGCCGCCGAGCGCACCGGGTCGGACGAGGGGACGCCGGCCGTTCGCGAGGCGGAGCGCCGCGCCGCCGACTGGGCCGAGGCGCGCCCCGAGTGGGGACTGGCCGGCAACGCCGGGTTCGTCGTCGGGCCCCGGGAGCTGACGAGCGGGCTCGACCTCGACGGGCGCGCGTTCCTCCACTCGTACGACTGGACGACCGACCCGGACGGCGACGCGCTCGAAGCGATCCTCGCGGGGCCGACCGTCGTCACCCAGTGGATCAACGCCCAGTACTACTTCTCGACGGTCGACAACGCGGCGTACGGAAGCGGGTCGAAGGTGACTCACAACCCGGTCGGCAACGTCGGCGTCTACCAGGGCAACGGCGGCGACCTGATGACCGGGCTCCCGCTCCAGTCGGTGATGGCCGACGCCGACGCCCCGTACCACCAGCCGCTCAGGCTCTCGGCGGTGATCCACGCGCCGGTGGACCGCGTCACCGAGGCCCTGCGCGACGCCGAGACGGTGACCGGGCTGCTGGACAACGACTGGCTCTCGCTGACGGTGATCGACCCGACGCGGGACCACCGCGCGTTCCACTACGAGGGCGACCTGGAGTGGGCGCCGGCGCCCGAGGCGACAGACGCGAGCGCCGAGCCGCGGACGGCGCCCGCCGTCGCCGACGACTGAGTCGGGAGGGTCCGGAACCGCACCGTTCCGTCCGGTGCCGGGTCCGGGACCGCAGCGTTCCGGCGGGTCGGGGGGCGACAGCGAGGTATCAGAAGTGATTGTCGCGGGACAACGACTTTCGGGTCGCTTCCGGTAGCGGGGGCATGAGAAGCGACCCTCCCGTCGATCTGCTGTACGTCAACGACGACGACCGGCTCCGGGAGCTGGTCTCCGCGCAGCTGCGCGCCGAGAGCGACCGGCTCCGGATCGAGACCGCGGACTCCGCGGCCGAGGGCGAGCGGCTGCTGGCGGCGGAGCCGATCGACTGCGTGCTCTGCGATCACCACATGCCGGAGGTGACCGGCGTCGAGTTCCTGAAGCGGGTCCGCGAGGACCGCCCGGACCTCCCCTTTCTGCTCTTCACGAACACCGGGACCGAGGCCGTCGCGAGCGAGAGCATCGAGGCCGGCGTCACGGACTACGTGATCCAGGACGCCATCGAGAACCAGGCGCCGCTGCTCGCCCGGAAGATAATCACCTACGTCGAGCACCGGCGGGCGCAGCGCGAGCGCGACCGGACGAACGAGCGGCTCCGCCAGATCGCCTCCGTGACCGACCAGGTGTGGTGGGTGTTCTCGCCGACGTGGGACGAGCTGCGGTTCATCAACGACGGCCACGAGGCGATCTTCGGCCAGCCGGTGTCGGAGCTCCGGGCCGATCCGACGACGTTCCTCGACCGCGTCCACGGGGACGACGCGGACCGCGTCCGGCTGGCGATGGAGTCGGCCTCGAAGGGGACGCCGCAGGTGGTCGAGTACCGGGTCGAGAAGTCCGATGCGGTGCGGCTCTGGGTCGAGTCGCGGTGTAAGCCGATCACCGACGACGCCGGGAACGTCACCTCGCTCGTCGGGCTGACGCGGGACGTGACCGACCGGAAGCTGTACGAGCGGGAGCTGACCGAGACGGTCGACCGGCTGGAGGAGTTCACCGCCACCGTGTCTCACGACCTCCGGAATCCGCTGAACATCGCGGCCGGGAACCTCCAGCTCGCGCGGGAGCGCGACGGGGACGAGCACCTCGAGACGGCGATCGACGCGGTCGCGCGGATGGACGACCTCATCGAGGAGGTGCTGACGCTCGCGAAGGAGGGCCGGACGCTCGGCGAGCGGCGGGACGTTCCGTACGAGGAGATCGTCGAGAAGAGCTACGAGAACGTCCGGGCGTCCGAGAGCAGCCTACGGGTCACGGGGAGCGTCTCGCTGTCGTGCGACTCCGCGCGGCTCACGCAGGCGTTCGAGAACGTCGTCCGCAACGCCGTCGAGCACGGCGGGAGCGGCGTCACGCTCACCGCCGGCGTGCTCCCCGACGAGGCGGGCGTGTTCGTCGAAGACGACGGGCCCGGGGTCCCGCCCGCGGAGCGAGACCGCGTCTTCGAGAAGGGACACACGACCCGCCGGGACGGGAGCGGGTTCGGACTCGCGATCGTCGAGCGGATCGTCGACGCGCACGGCTGGGACGTGCGCCTCACCGAGGGGACGGAGGGCGGCGCTCGCTTCGAGATCCTCACCTGACAACGCGGACGGAAGGGAGAAGAGCGGAGTGCGACCCGTTCAGACGCCGGGGACGCCGAACGCGCTGATTCCGAGGCCGAGGACGCCGTCCAACACCACGATGACGACCAGCGCGGCCGCCCACGCGACCAGCCCCATGATCGCCGCGTCCTTCCAGCTTCCGGGGTACCGCCACTTGATCACCCACACCCACGCGACCAGCGCGACCACCGATCCGACGACGGGGATCAGCGACCCGATCGCCCACGCGACGGCGCCGAGCAGCGCCGTGACCACCGCGTGCGAGTAGTCGTCGACGCCCGCGACGAGCCGGCCGCTGACGTGAATTCCCAGCCCACCGACCAACAGCGCGACGACGAACGAGACGATCGCTCCGAGTACCATGTGTACGCCGTCGCCGGTCGGAGGGATATAACGGGGGGACAGCGTCACGCTCGGTGATAGGTTCGGGGCTGCCGGCGCGCTCCGGACGGGTCGCCGGCGTGAATCGTTCGGACCGAACCGGAGCGACCGCCGCTCAGTACAGCAGCTCGTCGTCGTTCTCGATCATGTACAGCGACCGGGCGGCGATGTTCACCGCGTGGTCGCCGACGCGTTCGAGGTCGCGGATCGTGAGGAGGAGCCGCGAGACGTTCCGCATCGTCGCCTCCACGTCCTCCTCCTCGCGGAGCTCGTCGCGCTCGATGAGGTCGCGGACGACGAGCTCGCTGGCGGCCTCGCAGGCGGCGTCGACGTCGTCGTCCGCCTCGGCGACGGCGTAACAGCGCTCGGGGTCCGACTCCGCGTACGCGTCCATCGCCTCCTCGAGCATCGCCAGCGTGTCGTCTCCGATGCGCTGAGCGTCGACGTCCGAGAACACCTCCCGGTCGGCCTGCTTGGCGTACTCCCCGAGGTTCGTCGCGAGGTCCGCGATCCGTTCGAGGTCGGTGATGATCTTGAACGACGCCGCGATGAACCGCAGGTCGCCCGCGACCGGCTGTTGAAGCGCGATGAGGTCGGTACACTGGCCCTCCAGTTCGAGGTACAGGTCGTTGATCTCGGCGTCGCCGGCGATCACTTCCTCGCCCAGCTCCTCGTCCTGCTGTTCGAGGGCGTCGAGTCCCATGCGGAGGCGCTCCGCGACCAGTTCGCTCATGTAGAGGACGTCGGCGCGGAGCCCTTCCAGTTTCGTCTGATACTGTTCGCGTGGCATCGTGTTGGCGTATCCGCCACGCCGGACGCACAAAAACACGTCGCCGGGGGTGATTCACCGAGGAATCCACGCGGGAGAGCCCGGTCGACGGGGCGACCGGACGAGGACCCGACGGTCCCGCGGTCGAGCGAAGCGTTCAAACCCCGCCGCGACGAGAACTCGGACATGCAGAACATGGAAGGCCTCGTCCTCGACGAGAACGAGGAGGCGCTCGCGCCCGCGGTGGTGATAGCGACGATCGCGCTCCTCGCGGTGTTCGTCGTCGGGGCCCTGGTCTCGGTTGTCGGCCTCGTCGCCTGATCCGGCCTCCGTTCCGGCGGCAACGGCCGACGCTCCCGCATCGGAGCGTTCCCGTGCCCGCGGCGTTTTTGCCTCTTCGACGGATCGGGACGGTATGGACCAGCGGATACTCGGCGACCTCCTCGACCGCAACGACGACCACGTCGCTGCGCTCCCGTCAGGCGCCTTCGACCGGCACCGCGACGGCCAGCGTCCCGGGGTGGTCTCCGTCTGCTGTTCGGACTCGCGCGTCTCTCAGGAGGGGATGTTCGCCGTCGACGAGCCGGGGTTCCTCTTCACGTCCGGCGCCATCGGCAACGGCGTGAGCGCGCTCGTCGACGGCGAGCGGGTCCTCGACGGGAGCGTGGCGTATCCCCTCCGTCACACGCACACCGAGGTCCTCGTCGTGGTGGGTCACACCGGATGCGGCGCGATCGGCGCCGCGCTCACGGCGGCTCGCACCGGGGAGTTCCCGGCCGAACCGGGAGTCCGCGCCGACGTCGAAGCGCTGGTGCCGATCGTCGAGGCCGGACTGGACGATCCGGCCGTCACCGGAAGGGGAGGCGGCGGCTCCGATACGCAGAGCGACGGCGCCTCCGATACGCAGAGCGACGGCGCCTCCGACCGCGACGACGACGCCCGGATCCGCGACCGCCTCGTCGAGTACAACGTCCACGAGCAGGTCGCGTTCGCCCGCGAGAGCGAGGAGACGGCCGACGCGACCGTGTACGGGTTCGTCTACGACCTCCACGGCGCGTACGGCGACCGCGACGGCGCCGCCTACCTCGTGAACGCCGACGGGGAGCGGGACCCCGCGGCGCTGCGTGACCTCGTCGGCGACGCGCGCGGCCACCACGTGGCCACGCTGTTGTAGCGGGACGCAGTTCCCTCGCGCGCCCCGGGACACGCGTTTCGGTCGCCCGGTGCGTGCTCCGGGTCCCGACGGCCGGGAGGCACATCCGACAACCGTTTCACCGCGACGCCCGAAGTGGGTTCAAATGGACCGACGCGTCCTGTTCGCGACGCTTATCTTGCTGGCCGGGGGCGCGACCGGCGTCGGCGTGTCGCTGTTCGCGTTCGTGGGCATCGACGACGCGACCGCGGAGACCACGGTCGTCTGGGAGTCCGAGCCGGCGGCCGGCGACGACGGCAGCGGGGCGGTGGTCGCGACGGTCGACGGCGATCCCCTGATCGTCCGGCCCGCGGTCGAAAACGGGTCTCGCGCCGTCCGCGCGACGGTCGTGGGGACCGACGAGACGGCCTGGACGACCCCGATTTCCGGACCAGACGCCGAGCGCGGCGGCGGCGACGCGAGCGGGAGCGGCGGCGACTCGGGCGAGAGCGGCGGCGGTCCCCTCGGCGTCAGCGGGCTCGTCACGGGGACCCTCGGCGGCGACCCGGTGATCGCGCTCACGACGGCGCCGGGAGAGCTCGTCGTCCTCGACGCGAGCGACGGGTCGGAGCGGTTCGCGGTCGAACTCGGCGGTCCGGGAGGACTCCGACCGGCGGTCGGTGACCTCACCGGCGACGGGAGCCGAGAGGTCGCCGCGGTCGCGACGGACGGGAGCGTTCGCGTCGTCGACGGCGGGGGCGACCCGGTGGCGGAGGCCGCGGTGCCGGGCGACGTTACCCGACGACCGCTCCTCGTCGAACCGGACCTCGAAGCCGGTGAACGGGGCGGACTCGCGGTGTTGACGACCGTCGGTGACCCGGCGACGATCCACATGCTCGACGGGAGCGGCGAGACGCGCTGGACGACGACGCCGAGCGTGAACCCGCTGAGTTGGAGCGCCGCGGACAGCGGCAACGGTCCCGTGCTGGCGCTCGGCGGGTCGAACGGGAACCTCGAGACCATCGAGACGAGCGACGGGTCGACTCGCTACGAGGTCGGCCTCCAGGACCTCCCGATCGCCGTCGGCGACGCGGACCCCGGACGGGTGTACGTCGGGGGGTCGGGAAGCGTGTGGGCCGTCAGCCTCCTCGACGGCGAAGTCGTCTGGAAACAGCAGTACGACGCCGGGACCCGTATCAACGAACCGCGCGTCGGTGATGTCGACGGCGACGGCGAAATCGCCCCGGTGGTGGTCAACCGCGCCGGCGAAGTCCTCGCGATGACCCGGAAGGGTCGCGTTGTCGCACGGGGCGGTCCCGACGACGTCGTCGCGTACGGCGGCCCGCTGTTCGCCGACGTCACCGACGACGCCGGCGACGAGGTGATCGTGGTCGCGGCCGACGGGACCGCGATCGCGGTCGACACCTGAGCCGTCGGGCGCGCTGTCGGTCGGGGTGGCTCAGACGGTGCGCGTTCACGCGGGCGAAGTCCTGAGTCACAACCCGTCGAGAATAACTCCGACTCCGAACAGCGCGATAAACGCGCCCGCGATCCTGCCGATCATAACCGACACGACACTCATCTCGATGTCGGCCGCGGTCTGTTTCGTTCCCCGCGACTTCACGACGCGATTGAACGCGTCCACGAGAGGGTGATTCACCACGGCCAATCCGCCCATCAGTACGAGTACGAGCCCCGTCCCGACCGGGAGGAAGTCGACCACGGAAGCCGTTCGGCGCGCTTCGAACAAATATTTTCTTGTCGCTTTCCGTTCGCACACCGCTCACTGCGATAGATTCGGAGGGACAGAACCTGTACTTACCGACGTAGCCGATCGCGTCCGGCCGTGTCCCGGCCGATTTGCGCTCGGCATTCGACGCGGCCCCGACGAACGATCAGCGCTCAATGGTCTCAGCGGAGCCGTCGGTTTATAACCGATTTTCTTTCGAAAACCGCGTGACTGCGGACCGTTTTCTTACGAGGTTCACCGGAAATGCGGTGTGTCGAGGGAGCGGGGGCTCGGCGGGACGGGTCGGTCCACAAAAGGTTCAAAAATCGGAGCGTGACCGCGTCAGTGGTCCTCGTCCTCGTACACCCACGCCGAGGTGTCGAGGTCGTAGTCGACGAGCTCCGCCTCGTCGAAGAACAGGTCGATCTCGCGCTCGTTGGCGCCCTCGTCCTCGTGGTCCGACGCGTGGATCACGTTGTGGCCGAGGTCTAAGCCGAAGTCGCCGCGGATCGTGCCCGGAGCGGACTCGGCGGGATCGGTCTCTCCGACCATCGCGCGGACCTGTCGGGTCGCGTCCGCGCCCTCCCACACCATCGCGAAGACGGGGCCGGAGGTGATGAACTCGACGAGGCCGTCGAAGAACGGCTTGTCCTCGTGTTCGCCGTAGTGCTCGTGGGCGAGCGCCTCGTCGATCCGGATGAACTTCCCGCCGACGAGCTTGAGCCCGCGGTCCTCGAAGCGAGAGACGATCTCGCCGATGAGTCCGCGCTGGACGCCGTCGGGCTTCACCATCACGAAGGTGCGCTCGTCGTGGTGGCTCACCGGTCGTCGCCTCCGGCTCTACGACCCTCCTCGGTCCACTCGAGGTCGCGAGCCTCGCGGCCGAGGAAGTAGTTCTTCTCCGCCTTCGAGTCGACGAAGTGGAGGATCTGTCCGTCCGTCTTCACGTACATCGTGCCCGTGCCGGGCTCGATCTCCTCGCCGGTGTAATCGCAGGTGCGTGTCTCGACCATTGGTTATCGGCCTCCGATGGAGTCGGCGTCGCGCTGGGTCTCCCGCAGCTGGAGCACGTCGCCCAGACGGACGGGACCCAGGACGTTCCGGGTGATGATCCGTCCCTGGTTCGATCCCTCCTGGATGCGGCACTTGACCTGCATGGCCTCGCCGTGCATCCCGGTTTTGCCGACGACCTCGATGACCTCCGCGGTCGTCGAGTCGCCGGTACCCTCTTCTGCGCTCATGGGTGGTTATCGGAGCTCCGCGACCTTCTCGCCGATGTCCTCGACATCGTCGTCGGCGTCGCCGGCATCGACGACGGCGGCGGCGGCCGAGCCGACCTCGAGGCCGGCGGCCTGGCCGACCTCGTCCTGCGTGTCGACGAAGACGACGGGGATCCCCTTCTCCTCGGCGAGCTCGGGGAGATGCATCACGATCTCCTCGGGGGAGACGTCCTCGGCGACGATGACGAGGTCCGCGTTGCCGCGCTCGACGGCCTTGGTGGTCTCGTTGGTTCCTTTCTTCACTGTGCCGGTGTCTCGGGCGACCTCGAGCGCTTCGAGGGATCGCTCCGCGAGGTCCGCTGGGGTGTCGTAGTCTACGTAAACGGGCATATGTTTCTCCTGTCCTCCGCGCGGGCTCGCGTGTCCGTCCCGTGGTCGGTCCCTAACGGAACGGCACATCATCAACCCCACAGAGGCTGTGCCCCGTCGTAGTCAGGACATCCATAAAAGCGCTTTCAATGTCTCGTGCGTGTGCGAGCGCGGGTCACGGGTCGGAACCCCGAGAGAACACGAGAAGGCGACGCCGGCGAGCCGCGGCCACCGAGGCGGGCGAACTCCGCGTTTTTTAAGCGTCGCTCGCCCCTCCGGACGCACGTCCGATGGTCCGTCTCGTTCACTACTCCGATATCGAGAACGTCTTCGACGCCCCCGAGCGGGCGGCCCGGCTCGCCGGCCGGCTCCGAGCGCTCTCGGGCCCCGACGCCGCGGTCGTCGCCACCGGCGACACGACCGCGCCGGGCGTCCTCTCGCTGGTCGCGACCGGCAGGCAGGTCCTCGACTTCTACGACGCGACCGACACCGAACTCGACACGTTCGGCAACCACGAGTTCGACTACGGTCCCGACGCGCTGCGCGACCTCGTCGCCGACTCACCGGCGACGTTCGTCTCCGCGAACGTCCGGGACGAGGACGGCGATCCGTTCGGCCGCGACGAGGGCGTCGTTCCGTGGGCGATCCGCGAGGTCGACGGCGCTCGGATCGGGTTCGTCGGCGTCACCGACCCCGCGACGGACTCGCTGAACCCGATGGCCGCCGACCTCTCCTTCGACGACCCCGTCGGCGCGGCGCGCGACGCGCTCGCGGAGATGCGCGCTGCGGCCGCCGAGCGAGGGAAAGACGCGTCGGTCGACGGCGCGACGGGCGGGGGACTCGACCGGGTCGTCGTCCTCTCGCACCTCGGGGCGGGCGACGACGACCTCGCCCGCGAGCTCGACGCGGACGCGATACTCGGCGGCCACGTCCACAGCCGTCGGAACGAGACCGTGGCGGACACCCTGCTCGTCCGGCCCGGCGTCAACGGGGAGACGGTGGCCGAGGTCGACCTCGACGCCGACCCGCCGACCGCGACGCTACACGAGCCGGACGGGGCCGAGCCCGCTCCCGGGCTGGCGGACGCGCTCGCGGCGCGGATGGCCGCGGCCGACCTCGGCGAGGTCGTCGACGCGGTCGAGGAGCCGATCGATCGCTCCGGGGACGTGGTCCACGGCGGGGAGTGCCGCGTCGGCAACTTCGTCGCGGACGCGTTCCGCTGGGTCCACGACGCCGACGTGGGCCTGTCGAACGCCGGCGGGCTCCGGCAGGGCGATCCGTGGGACGGCGACGTGACGAAGGCCGACCTGATCAGTCTGATCCCGTTCGAGGAGCCGGTCGCGCTCGCGTCGGTCACCGGCGCGGAGCTCCACGACGTGTTCCGCGAGATGGCCGCCCCCGACGTGGACTTCGGCGAGGAGGACTGGTGGCACGGTCACGTCTCGAACGCCCGGGTCGTCTGGGACGACGAGGCCGAACTAATCCTCGAAGCCACCGTCGGCGGCGAACCCATCGACCCGGACGCGCGCTACACGGTCGCCGTCTCGGAGTACCTGCTCCACTCCGAACACGAGTACCCGACGCTCGCACAGCGCCACCGGATCGACGAGGCCGGCATCCAGTACGAGGTGTTGGCCGACTACGCCCGCGAACACGGAATCGACCCCGAGATCGAGGGCCGGATCGAGATCCGGAACCGCGCCGCCGCGGCCGACGACGACTGAAGCCGGCGGAGCGGACCGCGCTCCCGTCGCGGGCGGCTCGTCCGCCGTCTGCCGCGTCGTGACGGAGTTTTAACAGTATCCGTGCCGTTGTGTCACACACGGTATGGAGTCGCTCGACCGAGTCCTGAAGAAGTACGCGACAAGCCAGGACCTGATGGACCAGATCAGGTACACCGCCGAGGCGCTCAGCCTCGGCTTCGACCAGTGGGACGAGCAGTACGTGAGCGGTCCCAGCCTCTACGTGCTGATCGTGGCGGAGGTCAACTTCGACGAGTACACCGACCCGCTGGGCGACAACCGGTGGCCGGTCGACCGGTGTCAGGTCGTTACCGAGTCGCCCGACGTGTTCACGAAGGTCGCCCGCGACGTGGCGTTCAGTCGGGACGGGGCCGTCGTCGTGACCGGCGACGGCACCATCCAGCGACAGATGGTCCGCGTTCGGAGCCCCTTCGAGGAGGAGGTGCCGGGCGTCGCCGCCCTGGAGTTCCCCGATTGGATGGGCACGAAACACATGAGCGCGCTGGAGACGTCGCTGCGCGACGACGTCCTCTGGGCGATCACGCTCAGCGAGGAGGACGGCCGCGTCACCACGTTCCTCGACGGCACGTACCAGGACTACCCCCGCGACGACATCGGCGGCCGCTGGCGTCCCGAGGGGTAGGGGACGGCGGCGGTCGACGCCGCGCTACTCCAGACGCACGTCGACGCCGCGCTGGATCCCGGCCGCCTTCACCGTGTTATACAGGAGCATCGCGCGCGTCATCGGCCCCACCCCGCCGGGGACGGGCGTGATCGCCTCCGCCACTTCGCTCGCCGACTCGTAGTCCACGTCGCCCACGAGCTCGTACCCCTTCTCCGTGTCCGCGTCGACGCGATTGATCCCCACGTCGATCACGGTCGCGCCCTCCTTGAGCATCGAGCCGTCGACGAACTCCGGGATGCCGGCGGCGGCGACGACGAGGTCCGCGCCGGCCAGCTTCGCCTCCAGGTCCTCCGTCCGGGAGTGACAGACCGTCGTGGTCGCGTTCCCGGTCGGGGCCTTCTGGATCAGCAGGTTCGCCATCGGCTTCCCGACGATGTCGGAGCGGCCGACGACGACCGCGTCCGCGCCCTCCGTCGCCACGTCGTAGGCGTCGAGCAGCTTCTGGACGCCGTGGGGGGTACACGGCTTGAACCGGGCGTCGCCCGCGACGAGCCGACCGACGTTCTCCGGGTGGAAGCCGTCCACGTCCTTCTCGGGGTCGACCCGCCGGAGGACGGTCCGCTTGTCCACGTGGTCCGGGAGCGGGAGCTGGACCAGAACCCCGTGGACGTCGTCGCGGCCGTTGAGGTCGTCGATGGTCTCGTACAGTTCGCTCGCGGGCGCGTCGGCATCGATCTCGACGTGGAAGCTCTCGATGCCGACCTCCTCGCAGTCGCGCTGTTTCATCGAGACGTACGTCTCGCTGGCGGGGTCGTCGCTCATCAGCACCGTGGCCAGCCCCGGTTCGACGCCGGCGTCGGAGAGCCGCGCGACCTCGTCGGCGACCGCGTCGCGCACGTCGGCCGCGACGGCCTCCCCGTCGATGATCTCTGTCACGGGAGGACGTCGACGGCGGCGGAATAAAAATCATACGGGATCGTGGTTATCGAACCTCGAACAGACCTAAATCGATCCAAAAATACGGATCAACTACGCGGGGAACAGCTCCTCCTCGCGATCGACGGCGTCGATCGCGGCGACCTCCGCGTCGGTCAGTTCGAGGTCGGCCGCCGCGAGGTTCGCCCGGAGGTGGTCCTCGGTCGACGCCTTCGGGATCGTCACCACCGGCTCCTTGGCGGCGGCCCACGCGATCGCGACCGCCTCGGGCGCCGTCCCGTGCGCCTCGGCGGCCTCGACGACCGGCTCCACCTCCCGCACCCGCCCGCCGGCGAGCGGCGAGTAGGCGACGACCGGATAGCCGTGTTCGCGGGCGTGATCGAGCAGGTCCGGCCGGAAGAACAGCGGGTGGAGTTCGGTCTGGTGGGCCGCGGGCGGCCGGCCGATGACCTCGATCGCGCGGTCCAGGTCCGCGATCTCGAAGTTCGAGACGCCGAGGTTCCGAACGAACCCCTCGTCGACCAGTCGATCGAGGGCGGGCAGCGTCGCCTCGGGGTCGTAGTCGCCGCGCGGGCGGTGGACGTACAGCAGGTCGAGCGCGTCGACCCCGAGGCGGTCCGCGCTCTCGCGGGCGGCGGGCGCGACCGTGTCGGCCGCGAGGTCGTCGATCCACAGCTTCGTCGCGACGGTCACGTCCTCGCGGTCGAGGTCGCGGTCCGCGGCGCCGACGGCCCGGTCCAGCCCCGCGGCGAGCCCCTCGCCGACGACCGCCTCGTTCTCGTAGATCCGAGCGGTGTCGAGGTGGCGGTAGCCGGCGGCGAGCGCGGTCGCGACCGCGTCGGGGTCGTCGATCCCCATCGTGCCGAGACCGACGGGCGGAAGGTCCATGGTCCGGCGTGGACCGACCGGGGCAAAAAGCGCCCGACTTCCCGCGCCGGGCGAGCGGCTACGAGCGGGGCGCGGTCGACGAGACCGCGAACGAGACGTCGCGGGAGACGGTCTCGTACCCCTGCGCGGCGAGCGCGTCGGCGTAGTACCGCTCGGCGACCAGCGTCTGCGGCAGGCTGCGGAGGCCGAACCGCCGCCGGGGGCGCAGTTCGACGTCGACGACCGTCCGGCCCGCCGTCCCGTCGGCGGCCTCTCGGACCGCGGCCGCGTACGCGCCCCACGGCCGGCCGTCGAGCGTCCCCTCTATCAGGACGCGCGCCGCCGGGTCGCCGTCGACCGCGCTCGCGCCGTCCGACGGCTCCGCCTCCGTGTCGACCGTCAGCGAGTGGCTCCGGAGCCCGAGGAGCCACTCGTGTTCGTAGACGCCGCCCGCGCCGTCGGACGCCGGGCGGACCTCGTCGGCGACCCCCCACTGGAGGGCGAGGACCGGCGGCGTCGCCGACGCGAACGCCTCGGTCACCTCCTCCGGGGGCGCGTCGGTCCGGAGCCTCGTCGTCCCGCCCCGACGCAGGACCGGCGCGCGCAGCGCGACGGCGAGGACGAGGGCGACCGCCGCGCCGTGCCAGAGCGAGAACGCGGCGACCGCAGCGAGGAATGCGCCCGCGGCGAGCAGCGCGAGCGTCCAGCTCGCGACCCGTTCGGTGCGTCGGTACCCCGTGACCGCGGCGTCGAGCGCGTCTCGGTCGACGCGGCGACGCGACTCGACGGGAGCGGAGGGCTCGGGCATGGCCGCCGACTCGGCGGGACCGCAGTTCAGAATTTCGGTCGATGCGGTCGGCCGCGGCGGCGGGCGCCCTCAGGCCGAGTCGTCCGCCTCGGGGGCCCGCCCGCAGAGGCTCACGAGGTCGTGGAGGTCGTCGATCTCATAGGTCGGCTGACAGGTGAGATCCGTCGACCGGCGATGGGGCCGGCGGACGAACGCGGAGTCGATGCCGGCGTTGTCGGCCGCGCGCACGTCCGACTCGTTGTCGCCGACGAACAGCGCCGTCTCGGCGCCGAGGTCTTCGAGGGCGCGCTCGATGTAGTACGGCGAGGGCTTCTTCCGCGAGAGGCTGGCGACCGAGGGCTCGCGGCCGTACGCCACCTCGAAGCGGCCCGCCAGCCCGAAGTGGTCCAGCAGGGCGTCGACGGTCGCCTGCTGGTTCGAGGAGACGACGCCGAGCGGGGCGTCCAGCGCGCGCAGCGCGTCGACGTCGTCGTACGGCGTCTTCCGTCCCTTCCGGGCGGCGTCGATCTGCGCCGCGGCGGCGGTCTCGTCCCTGACCCGCCAGAACTCCGTCGGGTCCACCCCGTAGCGCTCGCAGATGTCGGTCAAGGTCGCGGGGTCGACGCCGATCGCGACGTCGTCCACGTGGGCCAGGTCCGGGTCCTCGACGCCGAGGCTCACGAACGCGTCCCAGGCGGCCTCGCGGAGCGTGTCGAACGGCGTCCGCCCGATCAACACCCCGTCATTGTCGAGGACGACGGCGTCGTACACGCCTTTTCTTGGGGCGGTAACGGGCAAAAAGGTTTCACACGCCGGGACGGCCGCGCCCCACGGGCCGCGGGGCGTCGCCTCACGCGCCGAGCCGACGGCTCTCAGACGCCGAACAGCCGGAGGAAGAGCCCGGCGAACAGCGAGAGCGCACCGGCGAGCGGGCCGATAAACGGGGTCGGACCCGGGAGGGGAGTCACGATCAGCGCGACGCCGACGGCGATCAGCGCGGTCGATGGCTTCGCGCCTGAACTTCGGTCGCCGCGCGGAAATACCTTCAGGCGGATTCCGCTCGTCGGACGGCGGCTGTCGGCGCGCGCGACGACTCCCGCACTTTCAATACCCGGCCCGTCGAACACGTAAATCGGACCATGAACATCTCTGATATCGCGGTACCGGAATACGTCGAGGTCGACGTCGATGAGCGGCTCGCGAAGGTCCGTTCTATCTTCGAGCGAGAGAATCCCAAGGGGATCGTCGTCGTCGAGGACGGCGAGTACGCGGGCGTCGTCGGTGAGAAACAGCTCATGCGCTCGCGCATGGAGGACGACACGAAGGTGTCGGCGGTGATGAAGCCCGCGCCCTCGGTCGACCGCCACGAGGACGTGCGCGAGACCGCGCGGCTCCTCGTCGAGGGCGACGTGAAGATCGCGCCCGTCTACGAGGGCGAGAAGCTATACGGCATCGTCACGGTCGATCAGATCCTCGAGGCGGTCCTCGACAGCCTGGACGCGATCACCGTCGAACAGATCGCGACCGAGGACGTGATCGGCATCGGCGAGACGGAGAGCGTCGGCCGAGCGATCAACCGCCTCCGCGAGAACGGCGTCTCTCGGCTCCCCGTGCTCGACGACGACGGCGACCTCGTCGGCGTCGTCACCACCAACGACATCGTGGAGTTCGTCGTCCGCGACCAGGAGCGACAGGGCAGCGGCGACCGCGCGGGCGACATCGACCGGATGCTCGACATCCCCGTCTACGACATCATGTCGAGCCCGGTCGTCACCGCGACCGACGACGAGACCGCTCAGACCGTCGTTCAGCGGATGTTCGACAACGAGGTCTCCGGGCTCGTCGTCACGCCCGGGGACGCCGACACCGTCGCCGGAATCGTGACGAAGACCGACGTGTTGCGCGCCCTTACCTTCACCGAAGAGGACTCGATGGACGTCCAGATCACGAACGTCGACCTGCTGGACACGACCTCTCGCGAGCACATCGTCCAGTCCATCGAGCAGGTCGCGGACAAGTACGCGGACATGCACGTCATCCACGCGCACGTCCGGCTCCACGCCCACAAGGAGAAGCTCCGCGGTACGCCCCTGATCCAGTGTCAGATCCGCCTCCGCACCAACGAGGGGCAGGTCGGCGGCTCCGGCGAGGGGTACGGCGCCGAACACGCCTTCCACGTCGCGCTCGACAAGCTGGAGCGGAACGTCTTAGAGATCAAGGGCGTCAACGCCGACGAGGAGTACCGCGGCCAGCTCCTCCGGAAGCTCGGCCAGCTGTGAGCCGATAGACGCTCGGCCTAGCGGCGGCCCGCGTCGCCGGGCCGTCGGCGGGCCGCGGTCGCTCGCTGCGAGCGTTTCGGTCCCGGTCTCCGCTTCTCCGGCCTCCGCTTCTCCGCCCTCCGCTTCGACACGTCCCCCGCGACGCTCAGGCGTCGGTCCCCTCCGCGAGTCCGTCGGCGACGATGCGGAAGGTCGCGGTGTCGCCCCCGGGCTTCGAGCGGTGTTTTTCCAGAGTGGCCCGACGGTTCCCGCCGCGGAACCGGTCGACGCGGACGATCGCGCCGGTCCAGTGGTTCAGCGTGTTGCCACCGAGCGCGCGGTCGCGGTCGCCGTCGGGGTCGGTGAACACCTGGTTCGTGATCACGACGGCGAGGTCGTGACGGCGGGCCAGAGAGAGGAGGTGAGTCACCTGTTTGGCGACCCTGCGGAGCGACTCGCCGCCCTCGGTGTCGCCGGCGCGCTCCAGTCGGTAGAAGCCCGTCGCGGAGTCCAACACGATCAGTTCGACTTCCTCGGCCAGTTCCTCCGCGTCGCGGACCGCCTCGCGCTGGTCGTCGAAGTCGTACGCCTCCGATATCACCAGCCGCGAGGCGATCTCCTCGACCGTCTCACCGTCGTCGTTCCGACCGACCTTCCCTTCGGCGATCTGCTCGAACCGGTCGATCGAGAGCCCCTCGGTGTCGATGTAGAGGACGCGGTCGCCGCCGGCCGCGACCTCGACCGCCGCGGCGAGCGCGAGGTTCGTCTTCCCCGCGGCCGGCGGGCCGTACACCTGCGTGACGACGCCGCGCTCGAAGCCGCCGCCCAACAGCTCGTCGACCGGGCGACAGCCGGTCGGGATCGGATCGCTCACTAGCGAGAGCTTCGCTCGCGTTCGTATTTAAACGGTCGATCGCGTCGCTCGTCGGGGGAGAGTCGCCGCTCGTCGGATGGGGCCGTCGCTCGTCGAGGCGTGATAAGTGTGAAAAAAGCGGAGATAGGCGTCGATCGCGTCGAGCGACGGCCGAAATCCGGTAGTGCGTGCGGACGCGTCGTCCGCTACGTGGGGGTTAGTTGCGGACGAGGTTCGTCGCGCGGGGTCCCTTGGGGGACGATTCGATATCGAATTCCACTTCCTGACCCTCCTCGAGGTCCGGGCCGCCGACGTCTTCCATGTGGAAGAACACGTCTTCGTCGTCGTCGAGGTCGCCGTCGTCAGTCGAGATGAAACCGTAGCCGCCAGTGTCGTTGAAGAAATCAACCTTACCGTTTGCCATTGCGAATATACGTACAGCCCGTTCGGGGATAACCCTTGCGAGGGTCACGGTACCACGGAGGTTCCGGACGTTCGTCTATTCGAGAAACCCCGAATACCGCCTCGTCTCTGGCCGCTACGGTCGATGTTCGAACTCTCCCGGTCGTGTTCACTGCGCGCCACCAGGCGCGGGGTTCATTTACGAGCGACCACGTAGTTTCGACGACAACATGGACCGCCGCCACTTCCTCCGCTCGCTCGCCGCGACCGGCGCCGCCGCCGGCGCGACCGCTACCGCCGGCTGTGCCGGCGTTATCGGAGACACTGGCCTCCTCGGCGACGACGGGACGGTCCTGAGGCCCCCGGAGCAGACCCGCGGCGATCCGGTCCACCCGATCCACGGCGACGAGATGCCCGAGTTCAGCGTTCCCGACCCGATTTCGGGAGAGGAGATATCCACGGCGCAGTTCGAGGGCGAGCGCGCGTTCCTGTGGACCTCCTTTTACACGAGCTGTCCCGACGGCGTCTGCCCGGCGCTCATCCTCCGGCTCCGGCGCGCCCAAGAGGTCGCGGCCGAGCAGGGGTTCGGCGACGAGGCCGCGTTCCTCCCGCTCACCTTCGACCCCGAGCGCGACACCGCCGAGGTCCTCCGCGAGTACGCCGCCCGGCGCGGGGTCGACCTCGACGCCGGGAACTGGCACTTCCTTCGGCCGGAGAGCTACGAGGCGGGAAAGGAGCTGATGATGGAGAACTTCGGGCTGAAGATCGAGAAGTACCCGGACGAGAACGACCAATACGAGAATCTGGAGTACACGTTCCCGCACTACGGGCTCATCCTCCTCGTCAACAAGCGGGGAATCGTCGAACGGGCGTACCCGCGCGGCCCGGCCACCGACGTCGAACGGATCGTCGGCGACTTCCGACGGGTGGTGACGGCGTGAGGCGACGGCACCTGCTGGCCGGGCTCGCGAGCGTCGGGGTCCTCGGCGGCGCGGGCGCCGTCGCGACCGGCGGGGTACCGGACGCGCTCGGCGGCGAGGAAGCGCCCGAGCCGATCGAACCGGTGACGCTCGACACGGTCGACGCGCCCGGGAGCCGCGACGGCGAGGTGACGATCCCGGCGCCCGACCGGCCCACGTTCGTCGACTTCTTCGGGACGTGGTGTCCGCCCTGTGCCGAGCAGATGCCGGCCCTGGCGGCGGCCCACGATCAGATCGGCGACGAGGTGCTGTTCGTTTCGGTGACGACGGAGCCCGTCGGCGGCGCGGTCAGCGAGGAGACGATAGTCGACTGGTGGACGAAACACGGCGGCGACTGGCTCGTCGCCGCCGACGTGACCGCCGCGCTCGCGGCGCGGCTCAACGTCGGTAAGTACCCCAGCGCGCGCGCCATCGACGCCTCGGGACGCGTCCGCTGGGCGACCTCCGGGACCCACACGGCCGAGGAGTTCGTCGAGGGAATCCGGCGAGCGATCGACCGATGACGGGGCGGGCCGATCGATGAACGGACGGGCCCGCCGATGACGGACGTCTCGCTCGCGACGAACGTCCCGTTCGCCGTGACCGCGGGCGTGGCGACGTTCTTCTCCCCGTGCGCGTACCCCCTCCTGCCGGGGTACGTCGGTTTCTACGTGAACTCCGTCGACGCCGACTCCGCGTCCGTCCTCGGCGCCGGAGTTCGCGGCGTCGCGGCCGCGGTCGGCGTGCTGGCGACGTTCGCGCTGCTCGCCGGCGCCACCGTCCGGATCGGTTACTCGACGCTGTCGAACATCACCGTCTTCGAGACGTTCGTCGGCGGGCTGTTGATCGCCTTCGGACTGCTCGTGGTCGCCGGGCGCGCGCCGTCGGTGTCCGTACCGCTGCCGCAGCGACGCACCGGCGTGTTCGGCTTCGGCGTCTTCGGGGCGGGGTACGCGCTGGCCGGGGCCGGTTGCGTGGCGCCGGTGTTCCTGGGCGTCGTCGCCCGCGCGATCGCCCTCCCGTCGGAGGCGGCTGTTCTCGTCGTCGCCGTCTACGCGGGCACCGTCGCGGTCCTGATGGCCGCGACGACCGTCGCGACCGGCGTCGGTCTCATCAGCAACGCCAATCGGGTGATGGCGCACGCCGGCCTGCTGAAACGGATCGCGGGCGCCGTGATGATCGCCGCGGGAATCGGACAGCTGTACCTCTCGCTGGTCGTGTACTGACCGACCGCGGCACCGTCCGATCCCTGCCAAACGTTCGCACGCAGCCCGTACATTCTTAAGCCATAGCGCGGAACCCTCTTGTAGCCGAACCGAACGGTTCGGTCCCCGCACCATGAATCTCGATCAGTTCACCGCGGAGAACGCACCGACCGACAGCGCGGAACCGTTCCAGCGCGAGAACAGCTACACCCTCGACGTCGAGGTCGCCGGCACCGTCATGGCGAAGGCGGGCTCGATGGTCGCGTACACGGGCGACGTCTCGTTCACCGGGAAGGCCTCCGCGGAAGGGGGTATCACCGGATTCCTCAAGCAGTCCGCGACCGGCGAAGGGACGCCGATCATGGCCGTCGAGGGCGACGGTCACGTCTACTTCGCGGACAACGGCAAGAAGGTACAGGTGGTCGAACTCGGCGCCGACGAGTCGATCACGGTCAACGGCGAGGACGTGCTCGCGTTCGAGGAGTCGCTCACCTACGAGATCAGCACCATCGACAGCCTCGCCGGAGCGTTCGCGGGCGGCTTCAGCAACGTCTACCTCGAAGGGCCGGGGTACGCCGCGCTCACCACCCACGGCGACCCGATCGTCTTGGAACCGCCGGTGGCGACCGATCCGAGCGCGACCGTCGCGTGGAGCGGCACCTCCCCGGACGTGGAGGTCAACCGGAGCCTCTCCGACATGGTGGGCCAGGAGTCGGGCGAGCGCTACCAGATGCGCTTCGACGGCGCCGGCGGCTTCGTCGTGGTCCAACCGCACGAGGAGCACGTCTGAGACGGCGCCGCTCCGAAGGGATCGGACACCCACCGGTTCCGACCGATCGGCGGCCGGCCTGAACGCGGAGATTCGAACGAAACCGACACCGCGAAAGCGACGTCGTGCCGCAACGGACCGTGAATTTAATAGCCGGACGGGAACCTCTCGGGGTATGGAACGCGTAGACGTCGCGATCGTGGGCGGCGGGCCGACCGGGTCGTCCGCGGCGCACGCCGCCGCGACCGGCGGAGCGGACGCCCTGGTCCTCGAGAAGGGAGTCCCCCGAGCCGACCGCGAGGGGCTCGGTCCCGACTCGACCGACGCGGCCGGAATCTTGGATTACTGGGTCGACATCATGGGGATCCACCCCGACGAGTTCGGCGACGGGGTCGTCCAGCGCGAGCTGAACCGCGCCGAGTTCCGCGGCCCCGACGAGTCCGCGACGCTCACCTCGACCGGGATCGACTCCTCGTACGACAAGTTCGGGTACACCTTCCACCGCGCACGCTTCGACGACTGGCTCCGCGACCGCGCCGAGGAGGCCGGCGCCGAGTACCGTGCCGGGACCTCCGTCCGCGGCGTCGACACCGACCTCTCGGTCGGATCCGGTGACGAGGAGCCGCGCCACACGCTCGAACTCGCGGACGGCGGGACCGTGGGCGCAGACTTCGTCGTGCTCGCCGACGGGCCGCAGCGAACCGTGACCAACCGGGTCCTCGACGAGTACCTGCCCGCGGACGCGGCCGCCTCCGACCGGCTCGCTTCCCGCACCGCGAACCACATCGCGTACCAGGAGTACCGGCGCGTCCCCGAGGCGGTGTTCGAGGAGGTGAACGACGCCCTCGTCTTCTGGTGGGGCGTGATGCCGGGCGAGACCGCCTACCCGTGGATATTCCCGAACGCGGACCGCGTCTGTCGGGTCGGGCTGACGATGCCGATCGGACTCGACATCGAGGAGTTCGACCGCGACGCGTACGCGCTGCTCGACGCCGACGACGAGTCGATTCCGCGGGGCGGCGAGTACGTCCGCCGGCTCTTAGAGTGGCAGTACGGCGACGAGTACGACATCGAAGAGGAGTTCCCCGTCGTCGACGACGCCGGGAAGCGGAACGGGACGGAGACCTACCCGATCTCGTCGACGCGACCGATCGACTCGCCGGTCGAGGCCGGCATCGCGGTCGCGGGCGGCGCGATGGGGACGACCTCGGCGTTCCACGAGGGCGGCGACCACGTCGCGGTCCGCACCGGCGCGATCGCGGGCGAACTCGCCGCCGAGGGCGACCTCGCCGCGTACAACCGCCGCTGGAAGGAGGCGATCGGCGACGAGACCGTCCGCAACGTGACGATGGCCGACATGGTCGCGGAGTACGAGCCGGACGACTGGAACCGGGTCATCGGCGCGGCCGACGCGATGCTCGCCGCCGAGACCGGTGACAGCCTCCTCTCGCAGCCGTACCGCTCCGGCTGGGAGTCGCTGAAGCTCATGCTCGGCTACAAGTGGAACAAGCGCCGGGTGAAGAAAGACTACGTCGGCATCGACGAGAGCGAGTACGTCTACTGACGCCGCGTTCGCGCGGCGCGGTGCGGCGTTCGGGCGGCGGCGGCGCGTCCTCCGCCGAGTCCGTCCCGTTACCGGATTACCGGCGCCGCCAGCTCGACGGGCTCGGCCTCGATCCCCGCGACATCGACCGGTTCGACCTCGTGAGTCGGCCACCGACCGGTCTTCGTGAG
Source organism: Halorubrum sp. SP9 (assembly GCF_005435015.1). Classification (NCBI taxonomy): domain Archaea; kingdom Methanobacteriati; phylum Methanobacteriota; class Halobacteria; order Halobacteriales; family Haloferacaceae; genus Halorubrum; species Halorubrum sp. SP9. The sequence continues at coordinate 81,290 of NZ_SGXU01000004.1, read as the reverse complement.
CCGTTCGGTCAGATCGGACGTGACGAGGTGGGTGTCTTCGCTTTTCGTGCCCTGAACCGTCGGATTCCACGCGTAGCCCATCGGCCGCCGGACCGCCTCGTCGCCGTCCGGGGTCGCGAACCACTCCCGGCCGGCGAATCCGGCGGCGCCGCCCTGGTGGTGGTTCTCCCACTCGTCCGCGAAGCCGACCGCGTCGTACGCCGCTTGGATGGCCTCGAAGACGTCGCCGGCGGTGTCGGGGGCGGCGTCCTCGGTACCGCCGTCCCGCGAGAGCGCTCCGGCCGCGGCGGCCTCGGTGGCGCGGACCGCGGTCGCCTCGACGCGCGCCGCGGCGCGGTGGCGCTCCTCGAACCAGTCGGGGGCGTCGAAGGCGACGGTGCGCGTCATCGAGGCGTACAGCCCCGCGCGCTCGGCGGTGACCGACACGAGCGCGTAGTCGCCGAGGGCGGCGTCAGTCGGCGTGTAGTGACGGAACGCCTGCGCCCGGTCCGCGCCGCCGACGAGCACGACCGGCGTGTCCACGTCGCGGGAGGCGAGCGAGATGTCGATGCCGGCCGCGACCTCGTACTCGGGGTCCTCGGGTTCGAGGTTCCGACAGACGGTCTCGACGGCGGCCGCGACCTCGCGGCCCAGCTCGCGGTAGCGCTCGACGTCGTCGTCGGTGAGCGGCTGTCGGAGGCGGCTGCCGTCGACGGCCTCGAAGCCGGGCACGTCGAAGTCCGCGGCCGCGGGGGCGGGCGAGCGCTCGGCGACCGCCTCGGCGAGCGAGTCGGCGTACCACGGGACCGACTCGACCGCGAACGCGTCCGGGAGCTCCTCCGCGGCGAGCCGGTCCGCCTCGATGTTGTCGGTGATGACGCGGAGGTCGCCGTCGTAGCCGGCGGCCGCGACGCCGGTCGGCGCGTCGGCGTCGACGACGTTGTCGCCGCCGGTGAGCCACGCGAAGCCGTTGGGGCGAGCGAACCAGACCGCCTCGAGCCCGCGCTCGTCGAGGTACGCGTCGAGCCTGTCGGTGCGGGCGGCAGTTTCGACCATACGAACGGACTATCGGCGAGCGGGTAAAAACGGTCGAAAGCCTCGCGCGCCGTCGGCTTCGGGGGCCCGCCGTCGCCCGATCGGCGGGTAGTGACTCACCCCGTCCGGATCCCCGAAACGAAAGGTTCAATTACGTCCCCCGGGTACGACGAGACGCGTCAGTAAGCCCCTGCGGGTTGGTAGTCTAGTCCGGTTATGACACCTCCTTGACATGGAGGAGGCCGGCGGTTCAAATCCGCCCCAACCCATTTTTGTCGACACCGCAACCGCGAGCGACAGCGAGCGGTCCGTGTCGACAAAATGGTGCCGCGGATTTGAAGCAGAGAACGGAGCGAGCGCTAGCGAGCGGAGTGACTGAGGTTCAAATCCGCCCCAACCCACTTTTGATTCCTCGCAATTTTGGTAGCATCGCCCGCAGGATATCCGTCTTTTAACAGCGCGTACTGCTGCGCTCTGAGCTTTTCCACTCGGTTATACCGAGTAGTCTGGGTCGAACTCAGCGTGGGCCTGTTTGTACTCTCGAAGGAGATCTCCCACTCCGGTAATCGCAGACTCCATCTCGATGATCGGGTTCTTCCGCATCTCGTGAAGCCCGACTTTCGCCTTTAGCTCGCTGGTGTTCGTCCGGTTCGAGCCCTCGGCGTCGCGGTACTCCCAGTCCTCGTGGTCCATGCTCGCGCACAGGACCTGTGTGACATCGATAGGCGGCGTCTCGTTCGGGGCGGGGGCGTCGTCCGTGGTGGACTTGCTCCGCGCGTTTATCCGATAGTGGATTCCGAGGAGCCACCCCTCGACATTGTGGTGTGCGTAGAACGTGTTCCCCTTCGACGCTTTGACTTCCAAGCCCGGACCGTTGTCGGAATCCTTGACTGCGTAATTGTCCGGCCATTCGTGATCGGTCCCATCGTAGAGCAAGTCCGGGTATCCGTCGTCGAGACGGTTGAGGACGAAGTCCGGAGACTCTTCCGCAAAACGAGTGGTTAGTCGGTGACTGACGAAGCCACCAATCGCGTTGTTCGCTCGGAACTGCTCGTGGAACCGTCCGTACCCTTGTTCGAGGTGCCACTCATTCACCTCGTGCCAGTACTCGTAGAAGCTCTCGATCGCGCTTACGACCTGCGAGACTTCGAGTCCATAGGGGAGTTCCGCGTCGCGGTTGACGAAGCGCTCTCGGACCTCTGGCCGCTTCATGTTTCGTCGAGCCCCATCTGTACGTCCGAGTCAGCGAGATGGTCGAGGACGCGGTTGTCCGGGTCGATGCTCGCAACGAACCGTAAGAGTCGCTGAACGCCGTCTGGATTCTCCTCGATGTTGGCGAAGAAGTGAACCATCCCGTGAAGCGCCCGGTTCTGCTTGTGGTAGTCCCAGAATCGAAGCTGTCGGCTGATGTCCTCGTCATCCAGAACCCGGACATCTGCTTCTTCGAGCGTTTCGCGGGCTTCCGGACTCACCTCTGTACAGATCGCGATGGCGATGGCGGTCGTGTTCTGTGCGACCTTCATCATCGTGCCGAGTTCGGCACTGACGTTCGATTCATCGATAACGCGGCCTTTGACCTCAACCGAGATCATGAGGTCGGGACCGTGGTACCCGTCAATGTCGCCGTACCGCTGTTGACGCGAGGAGCCGGTTCGGACCTTACTCGCGCGGAGAGACAAGTGCGGCCACTCCGCTTTGACGTACCCGTAACAGAGTGCCTGGTACGCCGATCCGCCCTGTTCATTTGGGGCCTTGCGTGTGTAGTCTCGGAGTACCTTCAGGAAGGGCTCTTCGAACGGCGGGTCACGCCGTTCGTACTCGCTCGATTCCAACCGCTCTAGGCCGAGGTCGAAGAGTTCCTGCGCGGCGACGAAGCGACCGTCGCGAGAGAGCCGGAACGCGAGTTCGAGCATGTCGTCGTACCGCTCCCACTCGCCGGTGTGGTGGCCCGGTGAGCTCGGGAAATTGGTTCGGTTCAGGTCCTCCCGGAACAGTTCGATCAGCTCGTTGTGGAACGCTCGGATCCCTTCCCGAGTGTCACCGCGTTTCAGTGTCAGCGACGACTTCGCCGTGCTCTCGTAGCGGTCGAGGATGTCGTCGACAGTGATGTCAGAGTTGAAACCGGCCAGCCAGTCGTCGTACTTTGCCAGTTCTTCGGCGAGGACAACAAAGTCGATCGCGAGCCCTAGCGTCCCTTTCGAAGATGCGAACTGCGTCCCCGCCTCAGAAACGAGCGCATCAATCACATTGCGCTCAGCGTCTGAGATCCCATCGCCAAAGCCGTCGGATGCCGACAGATCCGATTGATTCCCGAAATAGGTGGCCGGGAAATGGCTCTGTAAAAACATCTCTATCGCTTCATCGTCGTGGTCGGCACGATCGTCGCTCCATTTACTCATCTGCGTATACTGTCCGGTCAACAGACACGCTTAGAAAAGTTGGCATTGGAAAACGAGAAACTAAGTAGAGGAAAATTCACGCTAGACGTTCCCTACTGGGACTGATTCCGATGGCGCTTCCGAGGTTGTTTTTGGAATCTGCCAGAAAACTATTCGACTCCTATTAGTCAGCGAAGTCAAGCGTGACCTGCTGCGCGTGGCCGCCGATATCCGACTTCTCCTCCTCGAACTCGGCGAGGTCCATCCCACCACAGCGGAGCTTGTAGATGCGCTCTCGCTCCTCGTCGGTCAGCGTCTGGCTGTAGACGCTCTGCTTGAGGTAGTAGCCGACGGACTCCGCGAGGTACGGCGGCACCGCGTTCCCGATCTGTTTCCGGACCGAGACGAGGCCGCCATCGAAGCGGTACCAGTCGGGGAACGTCTGTAAGCGCGCCCCCTCGCGCGGCGTGAGCCCGCGATGCTGGAACGGATGGATACACCGGGCGCTAGAGGGCTTCGACATGTTCGAGGTGATCGCGACGGCCGGCTCCCGCGAGTCGAGTCGAGAGTAGGAGTTGTGGTAGCCCGAGGACGGCTGGAGCTCGTCCGGGATCTCGGTTCGGTTTCCACCGTCAGAGATGTGCGAAATCATCTCCACCATGTCCTCGGTGTGGTTCGCGGCTTGGTGGTGGGTGAGATCGGTGTTGTCGCCGCGGAGGTCATCCTGAATGACCGTCGTCGGCTCGACGTCGTACTCGGTCTTCTCCTCGCCGGGACCGACTTCGGGGAGGTCGCCGATTCCGGCGATCACGCCGGGGGTCTCGATCGGGTCTAACTCGAAGCCGTCGAAGGGGAACTCGGTCGTCGAGCGCTTCGTCGCGAGCACCAGCAGGCGGTGACGCTGCTGCGGGACGCCGAAGTCGGACGCCTTTACGACGCGGTAGCTGACGTCGTAGCCCATCTCGCCGAACGACTCCTCGACGGCGTCGAGAAACTTCCCGTCGGCGGTGTTTTGCATCCCGCGAACGTTCTCGAACAGCGCCGCCTTCGGGTCGAGCTCGTTCACCCACGAGATGAAGTTCACGAAGAGGTGGTTTCGGTCGTCGCTCCCGTCGGGGCTGACGACTTCGGAGAATCCCTGACAAGGCGGGCCGCCGGCGACGAGGTCGACGGTGTCGCGGCCGACGACCTCGGTGACATCTTGGTTGTCGACCTCACGGATGTCCTGCGTCAGCTCCGCCGGCTCCAGACCCTCGCGATTGTTCGCGAACGAGGCGCGGGCGTCGTCGTCGACCTCGACCGCGTGGACGAGCTCGAAGCCGGCGCGTTCGAGGCCGACGGAGAGTCCGCCCGCTCCCGCGAACAGATCGACGTAGGTCAGGTCCTGCTGACTCATCTATCGGAAAGTGCCGCTCAACTGTATTTAATCGTTGGTACTGGGAAAATCGTTAGGGAGACGACTCGTCCGGGTGACGCTCGTCACGGAGCCGGATCTTCCTGAGCAAATTTCATATCGTGGGGCGCTGAAGTCGACGTATGAGCGGTGACCTCGTTGAGCTCCCGATCGAAGTGGATGTCACACCGGAACGGTACGGGACACTTCGATCGGTGAATGTCGTGTCTGGAGACGATATTCCGCCGGCGTTGGATTCGCAGGAGTGGCGGCTCGAAGAGCTCTCCGTGGAGTCGCACGTCCGGGATCAGATCGATGTTAGAGCGATTGATGAAACAACGAACGTCGGTGTACTTCGAGTTGATACTAATACGCTAGAGTGGGAGTTCCTCGAAAATAAACGCTGACCCTTGTATAGATCTATAACTCACATTCGGGTGGCGTCCCCGTTCGAGGCCTCACTGTCCGTCGGGTTCTGTGCCTCGACGGCATCATTGTCGTCATCAATGTAGGTCCAATTCTCGGTGTCGAGTCGGCCGTCGAGATACGCCTCACCGTCGTCAGTGATCATGTAGACACCGTTTCCGAGATCTTTGACGAGACCCTCTTCAGCTAGCTTCTTACATCGTCGGTGGACCTGAACACGTGAATATCGAATCGGTCCCTCCCTCTTCATTTTCGTTGGAGAACCAGATTCGTGTTCAGAGAGATACTCCAAAATCCGATCGTCAGCAGCAGACATCCACTCTCCCGCATATCTCATATAATACACTGGCGCACCCATATTTAATATAAGACCGTATAGTGTTTTTAATCACTTTCCGTACATTCAAGTAACGAGAGAATTCATATGTAGCCACAGAACCCAAGTGACGAGCCCTCGGCGAGTGACAAAATGTAGGAATCCCGGCCGCGGTGTTGGAGCACCCGGCCGGGTCGGGTTCTGTGCCGTGACACAGAACCATGCCAACGATGGCAACTGCGGGGCTTAAGCCCTGCGTGACGACCGGAGAATCGAGCGAACCCACCGACTGCGCACGCTGTCCAGCGCCGGCTGACGGCTACGACGCCGCACGCGGCGTGCCCGTCTACCACGACTGCGCGGAGGACGACGCATGAGCGCGGAGTGCGCGCCTGACCGCAATGCGCTCGCCGACCTCACCGCGTTCCGGCGCGACCTGCTCTGGGCGCTCTCCCACGAGAACGCCCGCAAGGGGACGGCCCTGAAGGCGGACCTCGCCGACTACTACGGCGAGGCGATCAACCACAGCCGCCTCTACCAGAACCTCGACAGGCTCGTCGAGCGCGACCTCGTCGCCAAGCGGGCACGCGACAGGCGCACCAACGAGTACCGACTCACCGAGACCGCGCGTCGCGCGCTCGAAGTGCGCCGCGCGTGGCAGGCCGGGGGTGAAGCGTGAGAGTCGCCCACGGCGACCTTCAGATGCGAACTTTCTTTTACCTCTCCTGGGTGGATTCGGGTAGATGAGTGACCGAGGCGGTCGAGCGCCGGATCGGACCGAATCGCCGGCTTCGAACGGTGAAACGGCGGATTCCCGCTCTCCAACGCCGTCCGCCTCGCCCGCCGACGCGGCCGACGACGGGGCGTCGACCGGACGGCTGATCGTCGTCTGTGGGCTTCCGGGCGTCGGCAAGACGACCGTCGCCGAGCGAGTCGCGGCCCACGTCGACGGTCGGATCCGGCGGACCGACGTGATTCGCAAGGAACTGTTTCCCGACCCCGAGTACACCGACGCGGAGACCGAGGCCGTCTACGCCGAGCTCCTCTCTCGCGCCCGCGAAGACGTGGAGGCCGGCGGCGCCGTCGTCCTCGACGCGACGTTCGCGGACGCACGGTTCCGGACGCAGGCCCGCGAGACGGCGGCCGAGGCCGGAGTCGCGTTCGACCTCGTCGAGGTCGCCTGCGACGAGGAGGTCGTCGAGCGCCGGATCGAGCGCCGCGACGGGATCAGCGACGCCGACTTCGAGATCCACCTCCGTTTCAAGGAACTGTTCGACGAGGTGGCGGCCGACCACGTCGTCGTCGACAACTCCGGCACGCAGGCGGAGGCGTTCGCGCAGGTCGACGCCGCGTTCGGAACGGACGTGTCGGCCGAGGACGCGACGGTCGATTCCGACGGCCGATCGGCGGCGCTCACCGACGCGGAGTGAGGCGGCCACGGGTCGACGCATGACCGTCGCAGTCGTGCGAACGAGTCGCGTGGCGGGCGCACACACCCATCTCCAATCACTTATACGGGCGAGCGTACAACGGAAGGTATGAGCGAAGAATCCGGGCGGAAGAACCTCCGAATGCCCAACGACGACGAAGTGTTCGCCGTGGTGACGGAACACCTCGGCGGCAACCACGTTCAGCTGCGCTGCGCCGACGGCGAGGAGCGGCTCGGCCGGATCCCCGGCCGCATGAAGTACCGAACGTGGATCAGCGAGGGCGACGTGGTCCTCGCCGAGCCGTGGGACTGGCAGGACGAGAAGGCGAACGTCGAGTGGCGGTACGAGGACGAGGACGCCGACCAGCTCCGCCGCGAAGGCCACATTCAGTAGTCGAAGTACCCGCGCCGCACCGCGTCGCCGCCGACTGTCTCCTTGCGATCTCTCTCCGCTCCGACACCGTCAGGTCCGGGGTTCGCTCGCTCGATCCGACGGGATTTTCGAACGCGGATAGCCACCGCACCGGCTCGTATCGCGACGCTGCCGGACGGCCGGTACGCGCTTTTCTTGCCATAGTATTGTGAATACTATCCAAAACCATTATCACCACGCGGCGCGTAGGCGTAGGTATGAGTTCGACAGAAGCCGCACCCGGAGAGCCGATCCAGCTGACCGACGCCGACGCGTTCGACGAACACGTCGCCGACGGCGTCGTCCTCGTCGACTTCTACGCCGACTGGTGCGGCCCGTGTCAGATGATGGAGCCCGCCGTCGAGGCGGTCGCGGAAGACACCGACGCGACGGTGTTGAAGGTCGACGTCGACGTCCACCAGGCGCTGGCCGGCGAGTACGGCGTTCAGGGCATCCCGACCCTGCTCGTGTTCTCGGACGGCGAGCTCGCAGAGCGCATGGTCGGGGCGCAGAGCGAGCGGGCGCTTGCCGACGCGATCGGCGAGCACACCGCCTGAGCGTACCTTCGGGCATCGCACACGGAATCACCCGAACGCGGTCACCGATCGGCCAGTCGCGGCCCGAGTGGCCGAAACCGACACCATGAGAACGATCCAACTCGACGACGACGGTATGACCCCGAGAGAGCTCCGCGCGGACGTCCCGGCCCTCGGCGACGCGGCGTACTTCAACTTCGGCGCGCACGGACCGAGCCCGGAGTACGTCGTCGAGGCGGCCGCCTCGTTCATCGAGGAGCACGAGTACGGCTCCGCGGCGACCGACCCGTACGAACACGCGTTCGAGACGTACGAGCGGGTGCGCGAGCGGATCGCGGCGTTCGTCGGCGCCGCCCCGGAGGAAGTCGCGCTCACGGAGAGCACCACCGACGGGATCACCCGCGTGGCGGGCGCTATCGACTGGGAACCGGGCGACGTCGTCGTCCGAACCGACCTCGAACACCCGGCCGGGGTCCTCCCGTGGCAGCGGCTCGAACGCGAGGGGATAGAGGTGCGCGTCCTGGAGACCGAGGACGGCCGCGTCGACCGCGAGGAGTACGCCGAGGCCGTCGCGGACGCCCGCCTCGTCTGCTTCAGCGCGATCACGTGGACCCACGGCACTCGCCTTCCGGTCGCCGACCTCGTCGAGGTCGCGAACGACGCGGGCGCGTTCACCCTCGTCGACGCGGTCCAGTCGCCCGGTCAGGTCCCGATGGACGTACACGAGTGGGGCGCCGACGCGGTCGCCGCAGCCGGCCACAAGTGGACGCTCGGCCCGTGGGGCGCCGGCTTCCTCTACGTCGACCGCGACGCCGCGGCCGACCTCGCGCCGCGCGCGGTCGGCTACCGGAGCGTCGAGGACCCGACCGGCGAGGCGATCGAGTTCAAGCCGGCGGCGGGACGCCTCGAGGTCGGGACGACCACCGCCGCGGCGCACGTCGGCCTCGCCGAGGCGCTCGACGCGATCGACGCGGTCGGCCTGGACGCGATCGAGTCGCGGATCGAGTCGCTCACCGATCGCCTCAAAGCCGGCGTTCCCGACGACCGACTCCTCAGCCCGCGGTCCTACGAGTCGGGACTCGTCACGATCGACGTCGACGATCCGGAGGCGACCGTCGAGCGACTGGCCGACGACGACATCGTCGTCCGGTCGCTGCCGCACCCCGACGGGGTCAGAGCGTCGGTTCACGCGGTCTCGACGGAGGCCGAGATCGACCGGCTGATCGACGCGCTCGACGCGGAGTGGTGAGCCGCGATCGGAGACGCCGCCGCGCGGACCCGTGCTCGGACACCGGGCGACCGGACGCGTTAAAGCACTCGCCGTACAAGACCGCGCATGGGATTTCACACGTTCGACGCCGACCGGGCGGAGCGGCTAGATCGACCCGACCGCTACCGCTGGGTGTCCGCGGAGGAGCTGGTCGGTCCGCTGATCGAGGGCGGCGTCGAGGTCGTCGCCGACCTCGGTAGCGGCACCGGTTTTTACACCGACGACGTCGCCGAGCACGCCGAGACGGTCTACGGCGTCGATGTCCAGTCCGAGATGCACGAGTACTACCGCGAGAAGGGCGCTCCAGACAACGTCGACCTCGTCGCGAGCGACGTCGCAGACCTCCCGTTCGCGGACGGCGAGATCGACGGCGCGTTCTCGACGATGACGTACCACGAGTTCGCGAGCCCGGAAGCGATCGACGAGGTCGCCCGCGTCATCCGCTCGGACGGACGGCTCGTCGTGTTCGACTGGTCGGCCGACGGCGGCGGCGACCACGGGCCCCCGGTCGACGAGCGCTACCCCGTGAGCGACGCGCGCGACGCGCTCGCCGAGGCCGGGTTCGACGTAGAGCGTGCGGAGACGCGGACCGAGACGTTCGCGCTCGTCGCGCGAGCGCCGTAGGCGGCGGCCCCCTGACGCGGCTATCGAGCGGCTCGAAGCGGCGCAGAAACGACCTACAGGGTCGGATTCGAACGTTCGTGAAGAAATACCGTTAGGTGCGTTCGGCTCGTACGCGGGGTATGTCCGTTCGTCTCCGATCGGTTGCCGTCGCAGCGTTCGCCCTGTTCGCGACGCTCGTCGCTCGGCCGGCCGCGGCCCACGTCGACTACGTCACCGAGGACTCGGGCGACCCGCTCGACGCGATGGCGTTCATCGCGGAAGTGCTGTCGGACCCGTTCAACGCGGCACTATTCGCGGGCTCCGGGCTCCTCGCGACCGCCGGAATCGGCGCGTACCTCTGGGTGCGCCCGACCGTCGTCGACGTCGTCGTCCTCCGCGAGAAGCTCGCCGGCTACGGCGACCTCGTCCCGTGGATGCTGCGGCTCGCCGTCGGGCTCCCCCTCGTCGGCGCCGGCTTCCAAGGGTACCTGTTCGCACCGACGCTCTCGTTCGAACCGGCGACCAGCCCGCTGCTCCGCGTCCTCTTCATCGGGCTCGGCTTCTTCACCCTCTTCGGGCTCGCGACGCGGATCACCGCCGCGGCCGGCCTGCTGACGTACGCGTGGGTGCTCGTCGCCGTCGACCCGCTCGTCGTTCTCGCCGTGGAGTACGTCCCGGTGCTCCTCGCGCTGCTCGTCCTCGGTGGCGGTCGGCCGAGCGCCGACGACATGCTGCTCGAGGTCGCCAGCACGCCGGGGTCGTACTACGGCCGGATCGACCCGGTCCACCACCTGAAGTCGTTCCTCGACGAGGCGACCGCCCCGCTCAGGCGGTACGTCCCCACTGTGCTCCGGGTCGGCATGGGCGTCTCGTTCGTCTACCTCGGCCTGATCCAGAAGCTCGCCGATCCGGCGAGCGCGCTACAGGTCGTCGAGAAGTACGACCTCACGTCGGTCGTCCCCGTCGACCCGGGGCTGTGGGTCGTCGGCGCCGGCGTTACCGAGGTCGCCGTGGGCCTCGCGCTGATCGCGGGCTTCTTCACCCGGGGCGCGGCCGCGCTCTCGTTCGTCCTGTTCACGACGACGCTGTTCGGGCTCCCGGACGACCCGGTCCTCGCTCACGTGGCGCTGTTCGGCCTCGCGTCGGCCGTCTTCGCGCTCGGCGCCGGCCCGCTCTCCGTCGACCGGCTGATCGGTCGCCCGGCGCTCGACGACGGCGAGGAACCGGTCGCGGCGGCCGACTAACGTTCCGGTCGCCGCGTCCTCGCTGCGGGGGCGGCGCTCAGCCCGGTCGGCGGTTTTTAAGTCGCTCTCGCGCGGTGAGACACGTATGCGCGTGGACCTCGGCAACGCCCTGGAGACGACCCCCGGGCTCACGACGGAAACGCTGGACAGACTCGACGACCGCGTCGCGGCCGCGCACGAGCGGATCGCGGCCGGGATGGCCGACGACGAGTTCGGGTACGCCGCCCTGAACCTCCCCGAGACCGCGGACCCGAGCGAGATCCGCGCCGCGGTCGACGGGTTCGACCGCCCCGAGGCGGTGCTGACGGTCGGTATCGGCGGGAGCGCCCTCGGCGCGGCGACGCTCGCGACGGCCCTCGACAGCGACGTCGACGCGTACTTCCTCGACAACGTCGACCCGGACGACACCCGGTCCATGCTCGCGTCCCTCCCGCTCGACGACACCGTCGTCAACGTGGTCTCGAAGTCGGGGACGACCGCGGAGACGCTCGCGAACTTCCTCGTCGTCCGCGAGGCGATGGCCGACGCGGGCGTCGACTGGACCGAGCGGACCCTCGTCACCACGGGCGAGTCGGGGAACCTCCGCGAACTGTCCGACCGTCACGACCTCCCCTCGCTACCGGTTCCCGACGGGGTTCCCGGACGCTTCTCGGCGCTGTCGACCGTCGGACTCGCGGTCGCCGCGCTCCAGGGTCACGACATCGAGGCCGTCCTCGCGGGCGGCCGCGACGGGATGGACGCGCTGGCCGGCTCGCTGTACGAGTCGCCCGCGTACGCCTACGGCGCGGCGACGTACGCGCTCGCGGAGCGGGGCGCGCTCACCAACGCCGTGATGCCGTACGCGGAGTCGCTGGAGACGTTCGCGGAGTGGTTCGCCCAGCTCTGGGCCGAGAGCCTCGGGAAGGACGGACTCGGGCAGACCCCGGCCCGCGCGCTCGGCGCGACCGACCAGCACTCCCAGCTCCAGTTGTACCGCGCCGGGCCGCCGGACAAGCTGGTGACGCTCGTGCGACCCACGGAGCGCGCCGACGTGCCGATCCCCGAGACAGACCTCGACGGGCTCGCGTACCTCGGCGGCTCGTCGCTCGGCGGGCTGCTCGACGCCGAGTTCGAGGCGACGGAGGCGAGCCTCGCGGCGGCCGGCGTCCCCAACGTGCGCGTCGAGATCGACCGCGTCGACGAGCGCGCGCTGGGCGAGCTGCTGTTCGGGACGGAGGCGGCCTGCGTGCTGTACGGCGAACTCGCGAGCGTGTCGACGTTCACGCAGCCGGCCGTCGAGTGGGGGAAGAAGGCGGCCCGGGGGCTGCTCGGCGGTGGCGACTTCGCGGAGGCCGAGGCGGTCGAGGAGAAGCGCGAGCTACGGATCGACTGAGGCCGCGGCCGGCGGGTCGAGAGTCGACGCCGCCGATCCCCTTCCGGTGCGTCTAAAGCCCCGCGAACCGTACACCCGACGATGAGCGAAGACCCCCTGACGGCCGCGGTCGGGGAGCGGGTGTTCCGCGTCGCGAGCGCGCTGTTCGCGATCGTGTTCGCGTTCCTCGTCGCGAGCGCGATCACCGCGCCGGGGGCGAGCCTCGCCGCCTCCGTCGGGCTGGTGTCCGAGGGGTCGACCGGGTATCAGCTGCTCCGGACGCTCCTCCAGTTCGCCGGGTTCGCGCTCGCGGTCGCCGGGTACCTCGCGATCACCGACGAGTGGGAGATCGTCCGATTCTCGCGGCCGACCGCCCGCGAGACGGCGGTCATCGTCGGCGGGGGGATCGCCCTCTTCGCGTTCCAGTACGGCGCCCTGTTCGCGCTCGATCAGGTCGGGCTCTCGACCGGGCAGAACCAGGCGGTCGTCCCCGCCGGTGACCCCGTTCCGTACTACCTCGCGATGATCGCGGTGTCGCTCGCGGTGGTCGGGCCGGTCGAGGAGCTGCTGTTCCGCGGCGTCGTTCAGGGCGGCGTCCGGCGCGCGTTCGACGCCCTCCCCGCGGTGCTCATCGCGAGCCTCGCGTTCGGGCTGATCCACCTCCCGTCCGTCTCCGGGACGCCGGTCGAGCGGTGGGCGTACGTCGGCGTCGTGGTCGTGTTGGGGTCGGTCCTCGGCGCGCTCTACGAGTGGACGGACAACGTGCTGGTCCCGGGACTGATACACGGCATATACAACGCGGTTACCTTCGCGGTGCTGCTGGCAGGGGCGATCTGAGAGCGGACGCGACCGTTCTGCGGACGGTCGACTCCGTCTGACCTCCGCGGCGGCGCGTGCCTGCGAGGCCGCCTCGCGGTCGGGGCGCCGGAGGCGTCCACCGCTACTCCGCCGTCGACTGCTCATGGAAGAGCGACCGCGTCTCAGTACGGCTCCTTCCCCCAGCGCAGGTCGTCGTAGGTCGCCTGCTGGTCGCTGCCGAGCCGCTCCTCGAACTTCCGACGGAGCGCGGCCTTCTCCGTGGCCGAGATCCGCGCCAGCTCGTCCGCCTTCGCGACCGGCTCCGGCGGCCCGCGCGTCGCCGCCACCTCCGCGACGACCTGCCGGGTGAGCCGCTCGCGGGTCGCCTCGTCGCGGGTGAACGCGTACGGCGCCTCCAGCTTGTACGTCACGTCGGTCCGCGGGTCGTAGACGACGGTGAACGTCGGCTCGTACAGCGCCGGGTCGAGTTCGCGCTCGACGCCGAGCGCGTCGCCGTCGGCGGCCATCGGCGCGTCCGCGCCGCCGCGACTCCGGAACCAGGTGGTGAACGTGAGGTCGTCGTCGAGGCGGGCGCCGCGGTCGGCGGGGCCGCCGGTGTCTCGGTCGCCGGTCGGTGCCGCGCCGTCCCCGTCCGGCTCCCGCCGCTCCAGCAGGCGGGTGAACAGCGCGGTGTCGTCGGGCCACGGCGACTCCACGCCGGCGCGAGAGAGCGCTCGGACCGCGGTGCCGCTCGCGGGATTTTTGACGAAGCCGGCCAGCGGCACGTCGCGCTCGACGAACCGCTCGACGAGGCGGACGTACTTCTCGATGACGGCGCGGGGCTTGGCCTCCCGGGCGAGCGCGCCGAGCTCGGGGTCGCGGTCGGCCCACGTGAACAGCTCCTTGGGGTAGACCGGTCCGTCGAGGACGAGCAGGTCGTCGACGCGGTCCGCGTGGTCGAGCGCGTGAGTCCCCTCCGCGAGGTAGAGGGCGAGCGCGTGGACGACGCGCTCCGCGTAGCGGTTCACCCGCGGGACGTGGAGGACGCGCTGGCGGGTGTGCCCCTCGTCGCGGCGGGCCCACTCGCTGTCGAAGCCGGCGGTCGAGTCGCCGGCGTGGACCGTGGCGACGATGGTGCGGTCGCGGTGGAGGTCGAGATCCGTCGGCGAACTCGCCATCGCCGCGTGCGCGACGTCGACGACGAGCCCGTTCTTGAACGTCGTGGGGTTGATCGTTCCGGAGTCGAGGCCGTGGACCGTCTCGAACGGGCGGTCGACGAGCGCGACGTCGTCGATCGCGGCCCGTCGGCGCTCGTGGTCGCCGAGCGCCTCGATCACGACCCGGCCGTCGCGGCGGAGGTCGGGGAGCCACTCGCGCCACACGCGCTCCGCGAGGTCGTCGTGGTCCGTCGCGTCCACGTCGCCGCCGATGCCGTACGCGAGTTGCGCGATGTTCTCGACGTGGATCGGATCGAGCGTCACGACCGTACGGCGGACCGGACCGATATAAAAACCGTCGGCCGCGCGGTCGACCCCGCGACCCGTCCGGCGACCGCGGTCCCGAGGGGTTCGCCTCCCCGGCCGCCGAACCGATTCGGCTTTCGTCGAGAAAGAAGCAAATCGAGCGGGGTATCGATAGCTCCGCGGCGGGGCCGGGATCAATTTATTACCCGCACTACGGGAGCTAAACGACGGTATCAGCGGTAATAGTTGGAGACGACGTGTTTTTATATCATACGACAATCGCCGGGTATGGCAGAGACTGCGACCGAGACGCGATCGGGAGAATCGGGCGGGCTGGCGGCGAGCGTGCGGGACGTGATCCGATACATCCCGGACGGCACCTCGATGCCGGACGAGATGTGGGCGCCGCGGCACCGGAACATCCTGATCGCCACCGTGGTTCAGGTCCCGTTCCTGATCGGCCTCGGGCTCTACGACGGGACTGAGTCGTTCACCGGCGCGCAGATCCCGGCGACGCCGCTGTGGATGCTCGGGGGGTTCGTCGCCGTCATCCTCGCCACCGCCGGGCTGGCGAGTTGGCCGCGGCTCGGCCGCCGTCAGCGGACGGTGCTCACGGCGTTCAGCCTCATGACCGTCTCGATGGCGATGGTGAAGCTGTCGGGCGGGTACATCGAGGCGCACTTCAGCTTCTTCGTGTTCATCGGCGTGCTCGCGCTGTACGAGGACTGGCTCCCGTTCGCCGTCGGCGTCGTGTACGTGGCGGTCGGCCACGGCGCGTTCAGCCTGATCGATTCGAGCCTCGTCTACAACCACACCGCGGCGATCGAGAACCCGATCGTCTGGGGCGGGATCCACGCGGTGTTCGTCCTCGCGCTGGCGGGCGCGCTGATGGTCAACTGGTACTCGATCGAGAAATCGCGCGAGGCGGCGCGCGAGCAGCTCGAACTGGCGGAGCAGAAGCAGTCGGAGATCCAGGACGTCGAGGCCGCGAAGGCGGAGGTCGAACAGCGCCGCGAGGAGGTCGAGCGGCTGAACAGCCACCTCGAGACGAAGGCGGACCACTACAGCGCCGCGATGGACCGCGCGGCCGACGGCGACCTGACGGTTCGGCTCGACGCCGAAAGCGAGAGCGAGGCGATGGCGCAGATCGGCACGGCGTTCAACGGGATGATGGACGACATCGACGAGGCGATGAGCGAGGTCCGGTCGTTCGCCCGGGAGGTGTCGGACGCGAGCGAGAACACGGTCCGCGGCGTCGAGACCGCGAGCGACCGGAGCGAGGCCGTCAGCCGGTCGGTAAGCGAGATCGCGGAGGGGGCCGACGAGCAGCGCGAGATGCTCCGGCAGGTGTCCGACGAGATGAACGACCTCTCCGCGACGATCGAGGAGGTGGCCTCCTCGACCGAGACCGTCGTCGAGGTCGCCGAGCAGACCGCCGACATCGCCGACGAGGGCGAGGAGACCGCCGAGGCCGCGATCGACCGCGTCGAGGAGTCCCGCGAGGCGCTCGACGCCGCCGCGGGGACCGTCCAGCAGCTCGACGAGCGGATGGAGGACATCGGCGAGATCGTCGACCTCATCGGCGACATCGCCGAGCAGACGAACCTGCTCGCCCTGAACGCCAACATCGAGGCCGCGCGGGCCGGCGGGGGCGGCGGCGGGAGCGACGGCTTCGCGGTCGTCGCGGACGAGGTGAAACAGCTGGCCGAGGAGACCCAGGACGCGGCCACGGAGATCGAAGAGCTGATCGGCGCCACGCAGTCGCAGACCGAGGGGACGGTGACGGCGGTCCGGAGCGCCGAGGAGAACATCGCCGCCGGCGCCGACGCCGTCGAAGACGCCGCCGGCGCGTTCGCGCGGGTGTCGGAGAACGCCGCGGAGACCGACGAGGGGATCCGCGAGATCAGCCGCGCCACCGACGATCAGGCGGCCAGCACCGAGGAGACCGTCTCGATGGCCGAGGAGGTCGCGGACATCAGTCAGTCGACCGCCGACGAGGCGGACGCGGTCGCCGAGGCCGCCGACGAGCAGCTGACCGCGATGAACGAGGCGACCGCGGAGGCCGGCTCGCTGGCGGAGCAGGCGGAGCGGCTCGGGGCGCTCGTCCGCGACTTCGACGTCACCGGCGAGGCGGCCGACCCCGACGGCTCGCCCGGGCCGAACGCCGCGGTCGGCGACGGCGGACGGCCCGAGTGAGCGCGCGGCGAGGCGGCGAGAACTCGTTTCAGCGGATCGGCGCCTGCCGTCGGCTACTCGTCGTCCGACGCGTTTCGGATCGCTTCGAGGACCGGTAGCACTCGCTTCACCTGCGCGCCGTCCTCGACGAACACCAGCGTCCGCGGCGGGCGGACCGCCTTCGGACGGACGCGGAGGTCGCCCTCCCTCGCCGCCGTCGCGGCCGCGTCGGGGCCGGCGATCGCCTCGATCCGGGCGCGGTCCGGCTGGACGTACACCTCGGCGATCGGCTCGCCGGGAGTCGCCTCGTCCGTCGCGCCGGCTCTCCCCTCCGGCGTCTCGCGAGCGATCCGGTACGCCAGCGCGCCGTCGGGAGTCGGCTCGACGTCTCGGTCGGCGTCTGCGACCGTCAGCCCGCGGAGCCGGCTCTCGTTTCCCGTCACCTCGGAGGCGAGCAGCTGAGCGATCCGGACGCCGTCGGAGAGGCGGTCCGCGACCATCTCAGGCGGCCCCCGAGTCGTCGGTCGCGTCGTCCGCGACCGTCGCGCCGTCGCCCGCCTCGGCGGCGAGTTCCTCGCGCACCTCGGCGGCGAGGCGGTCGACCGCGGCGCCTCGCTCGCGGGCGTAGAGGACCGCGGCGGCCTCGATGGTGACCGCGAGCGCGCGCTGTCGCTCGTTGATCGCGGCGACCGCGCGCTGCTTCTCGACGCCCGCGGCGACGATGGCGTCGAGCGCGCTCTCGAAGGTGGACTGCTCGCGGAGGATCGACTCGTCGGGCGAGAACCCCTCGGGAACGGTCACCTCAGTCGGGTCGAACCGCGGGACCAGATCGCCGTCCTCGGACGCCAACAGGCCGCGACCGACCGCGACGTCGACGAGGCGCTTCGCCTGATCGGGCGAGAACCACTCCCGCTCCAGCGACAGCGCGACGACGAACTCCCCCTGTCCGAGCCGGTCCCTGGCTCGGGCCTTGAACGGGGCGGCGACGGCGACCTCCAGACTCATGTGGAACGAACGGCTCGGCGGGCGCGTAAACGTGTCGAACGCGGGGTCGATCGCCCCCTGTTGAGAGTCAGTCGTCGCTTCCGGGGGTCGGAGCGGCGGTCTCGCCCGGGTCGGCGTCGGCCGCGAGCGGCCCCACGTCGATGGTGTAGCCGGTCGCGGCCATAACGAACAGCACGAGCGGCGAGAGGAACGCGAACAGGTAGTAGGGGGCGTACTCCAGCGTCGGCACGCCGGTGGCGCTCGCCATGAAGACGGCACCGGCGTGCCACGGGAACAGCGCGCCGGTCGGCGTCCCGGCGGCCTCGACCGCGCGGGAGAGCTGGTCGGTGTCGAGGCCGAACTCGTCGTAGGTGTTCCGGAGCGTGACGCCCGGCAGGACGATGCTCATGTACTGCTGGGCGGTGAGCGCGTTGATGACGATCGCCGAGACGCCGGTGCCGGCGACGAGCGCGCCCGGGCTCCGGACGGCCGACGTGAACGCGTGGGCGATCACCGCGAGGATGCCCGTGCGCTCCAAGATCCCGCCGAGCGACAGCGCGGCGACGACGACCGTGATCGTCCACGCTGAGCCGGTGAGCCCGCCCGTCGCGAGGAGGTCGTTCACCAGCTGCGAGCCCGACTCCGGCGCGGTCCCGGACATGAACGTCTCCCAGGCGGCGACGAAGCCGGCCCCCTGGACGAGTATCGTCGTGAGCACGCCCGCGAACACGCCGGCGACGAGCGTCGGGAGCGCGGCGTACCCGCGGATCGCCAGCCCGAAGGTGACGACGAGCGGGACGAACGCGACGACGGTGATCGCGTACGTTCCGGTGAGCGCGCCCTGGATGTCCGCGATCCGGCCCGCCGGAATGGCCCCGCTCGCGCGGAGGCCGAGCGCGGCGAAGCCGAGCACCGCGAGCCCGAAGGCGATCGCGGTGCCGGTCCGCATGCGGCGGATGTGGCCGTACAGGTCGGTGTTGGTGACGCCGGCCGCGAGGTTCGTGGTGTCGGAGAGCGGCGACTGCTTGTCGCCGGCGTACGCGCCGGAGAGGACCGCGCCGACCGTCATCGGGGCGGGGACGCCGAGCCCCGCGCCGATGCCGACGAAGGCGACGCCGAGCGTCCCGACGGTGGTCCACGAGGAGCCGATCGCGAACGCGACGACCGCGGCGACGACCGCGGCCGCCGGGAGGAACGTCGTCGGCGAGAGGATCTCCAGCCCGTAGTACATCAGCCCGGGGATCGTGCCGGCGCTGACCCACGTGGCGATCAGCCCGTAGATGGTGAAGATGATGAGGATCGCCTGGAGCCCCATGACGAGGCCGTTGGCGATTCCGTCGAACAGCTCGTCCCAGTCGTAGCCGAGCCACAGGCCGAACGCGCCGACGAAGGCGATACTCCAGAGGAGCGGCGGGTGCGGGTCTAAGCCGAGAACGGCCGAGCCGATGCCGAGGAACGCCACGACGGCGAGGACCGGGACCAGCGCCGCCGCGAGGCTCGGGCGACGGTCCGGGTCGAGGTCCTCGTACGCCGTGGGCGTGAACGAGCGTGGCATGGCCAGTCGTATTCTTTTGGGGCATAAATATATCTCGAAATATGCGCGAGATAGATAACGAACGTTCGTCGTCGTTCGCGGTCGGGAACGCTCTCCGGGAAGTCAGCGCGTTCGACCGTGCGCCGCCGTGTCGCGGCGGTACGCGAACGGACGGTCTTATACGCGTCGGCGGCCAAGCCGCGGTAACATGATATTTGAGGGCCTCCCGACGACTCCGCGCGCGGAGGAACTCGTCGACAAGGCGTTCTCGCGGGCGGCGCGGGCCGGGCGAGCGAAGCGCGGCCACGAGGCGCAGGAGTCGATGCTACGGACCGCCGGCAACGTGCTCTCGGACAACCTCGAGAACGTCGTCACCTCGTGGCCCGACTTCGGCTTCGACGTCGACCCGTTCTACTACGAGCTCGCGGACGCCATCGTCGACGTCGACCGCCTCCGACAGGCGCTCTCGCAGGTGATGTGGGCCAGCCGCCAGATCGAGGACCTCCGCGACGAGTACACGACGAAGATCCGCGACTCCGACGTCGACACCGCGCGGAAACACCGCAAGCAGGCGTTCGCCCGCATGGCGGACGTGATGGACCAGATCGAAGACGACCTCCGCTACATCGGCGACTCGCGCGACCAGCTGAAGGTGCTGCCGGACGTCCGGCCCGACGAGCCGGCCATCGTCGTCGCCGGCTACCCGAACGTCGGGAAGTCCTCGTTCGTCAACCGGGTCACCCGCGCGTCGAACCGGATCGCGGAGTACCCGTTCACCACGAAGGGGGTCCAGATCGGCCACTTCGAGCGCGACCACGTCCGGTACCAGATCGTCGACACGCCCGGGCTGCTCGACCGCCCGGAGGACGAGCGAAACGACATCGAGCGGCAGGCGGTGAGCGCGCTCGAACACCTCGCGGACGCCGTCGTCTTCGTCCTCGACCCCTCCGGCGACTGCGGCTACCCGCTCGACGTCCAGTTAGAGCTGCGCGAGGAGGTCCGCGAGCTGTTCGGCGCCGACGTGCCGCTGCTCACGGCCGCGAACAAACACGACCGCTTCGAGGCGGTCAAAGCCGAGTCCGTCGACGCGACGATGAGCGTCACGGAGGACGAGAACGTCGAGGCCGTCCTCGACATGGCCGTCGACGCGGTGGGTTACGAGCCGGACCTCCCCACCCGCGACGGAGAGTAGCCGGGCGCCGACCGCGACGCTCGCACGCGGGAGGGGCCGGTCGCTCGCGCCGTCAGGCCGGGACGGCTTCGTACACGACCTTCACCGAGACGCTCACGGTCACGTCACCGGCCTCGATGGCGGTCGAGGCGCCCGCGTCGCCGCCGCCAGCGGCAGCGGTGGCGCGCTCGACGTACACCCCTCCTCCCGACTGCGCCGTCGACACCTCGTAGACGCCGGAGACCTCCAAGCCGCTCGCGTTCGCGAGCGCGGCCGCGTCGGCGTCCGCGTTCGCCATGGCCTTCGCGATCGCTTCCTCGCGGACCTCGCGTTCCGTCTCCTCGCTCAGTCCGAACTGGATCCGCTGGACCCGGTCGGCGCCCGCGTTCACCGCCACGTCGATCACCTCTCCGACGGCGTCGACGTCGGCGAGGTCGATCGCGTACTGGTGGACGCCCTCGTACCGCGTCCGGTTCGGGTCCTCGCGGGTTTCGTAGCTCTCGCGGACATCGTACTGGGCGGTCCGGATCGCGTCGTCGTCGAGCCCCCACTCCGTCAAGGCCGCCCGCAGTTCTTCGTCGCCCGCGTCGAGTTCGTCGCGGACCGCCTCGGCGTCGGGGCCGGTCGCGGTGACCGCGACGCGGAGGGTGGCGCGGTCGGGCGCCGACGTCGCCTCGCCCGTGGCCGTCACTTCGATGCTCCGTTCCAGTTGCGCCTCGTCGCCGCCGGCCGGAGTCGCGGTTCCCGCGAGCCCCGAGCAGCCGGCCAGCGCGACGAGCGCCGCGATGCCGATGAGTGCCGTCAGTCGCCTGTCCATACGCTCCGAATCGATCCCGGACACCTATAAGCCGCCGATAACGCAAAGAGCCGTTTTCGCTATCGCCCGTCGCCCTCACCGACCGTGTCCTCGGGGTCCGCCCCGCCGGCGGCCTCCTCGTCGGCGTCGTCGTGGTCGGCGATGTAGCTGTCGTCGGGAGGCGGCCGTTCGTCGGTCGAACCGCCGGCGTCGACCCCCTCGTCGCCGGCGGCAGCCGTCCCGTCGGTGTCGTCGTCAGCCACCTCCTCGCCGTCGGTGTCGTCGCCGGCGTCACGGTCGCTCTCCCTGCGTTCGGCGGACCCCACGTCCGTGCCCTGCGACAGCTCCGCGTCGCGGTCGACGCCGGCCGACATGTCGGTGGCCCGGCGGCCGGAGCCGAACAGCCGCTCGCGCAGCGACCGGGCGCTGGGCCGTTCGGTGAGCAACACTGAGGCGTCCACGTCGTGGATGACGTCGAGGTGGAGCGAGTTCGAGACCAGCCGGGAGAGCAGCCCCTTCTCGGTGGCGCCGATGATGATCAGCGTTTCGTCGGCGGCCGCACGCGCGATGCCGGCCTCGACGTCGCCGCCCTCGTCGACGACGAGCTCCGCGTCGTCGAGGCCGTGTTCGTCGGCCCACGCCGCGAGGAACGCCTCGCCCCCCGGTCGCTTCTCCGGACCGTCGACCACGTGAAGCAGCGTCACCTCGGCGCCGGCGGTGTCGGCGAGCACCTTCGCGACCTCCGCGCTCAGGTCCGAGTCCGGGCCGCCGGACGTCGGGATGAGGACCCGGGAGGTGTCGAGCTCGTGCTCGTTGAGGATGAGGAAGTCACAGGGGAGCTGGTTCGTGAGCTCGTCGATTGGCCGCTCCGCGCGGGCGGCGCCCCACAGCTGGTCGTCGCCCCACCCCATCAGGACCGCGTCCGGGCGGGTCCGCCGCGCCGCGTCGAACACCTCCTCGAACGAGCGGTGCGAGACGACGGTCGAGGTCGCCACCTCGACGTCGTACTCCGTCGCGGTCGACCGGAGATCGGCCATCCCCTCGGCGGAGACGTCCGCGATCCGGCGCCCCGCGTCCCCCGAGGACAGCGACATGCGCTCTGGCGCCTGGACGACGTGGACGATATGGACGACGCCCTCCTCGTGGCTGCTCGCGAGCCGCGCCCCCAGTTCGACGATCGGGCCGTCAGTCCGGGGGTTCGTGATCGGGACCATGATCCGATACCCCTCGCCCGCGAACAGCCCCGCCTCGGTCGCGTCCAGTATCGGGACGTACGAACGTCCGGCCGCGCGGCCGAAGGCCCACTCGGGGACCGTCAGCCGACGGGTCACCCCCTCGAAGCGCGCCTCCTCCAGGCGCTCCTCGCTGGTCTGGAAGTAGTTGACGAGGGTGACCAAGACGACCCCGCCGATGGTGTTCCCGAGCAGGACGGGGATCACGAAGCCGACGAGTCCGGAGTAGAGGCTTATCTCCGCGCCGTACAGCGGGATGCTGTACTCGAAGAACAGGTAGAGCACCTCCGTGAAGGAGACGACCACGTGGAACAGGTCGCCGAGCGGGATCGCGAGGAACGCGAGGTAGACGACGAGCATTCGGCTCACGGAGTCGGTGGAGGCGAAGCCGACCCAGACGACGCCGGCGACGATCAACCCCGCCATCGCGACCTTGAAGAACAGCGGGACGGCACCGACGTCGAACCCGCCCCGAGAGATGTACCGCGCCGCCCCGACGGTGTCGCCGGTGAAGACGCCGCCGTACGAGAGGACGGCCGCGCCGATCGCACCGCCGGTGAAGTTCCCGGCGAGCACGATCGTCCAGTGGCGAAGCAGCGTCGGGATGCTCGCGAGCCGTTCGAGCGTGAGCGCCACCGGCGGGAGGGTGTTCTCGGTGTACAGCTGGTAGCCGCCGATGATGATGTAGATGAATCCGAGCGGATAGAGAAGGACGCTCAACACGGGGTGAGAGTCCGTCGACGCGGTCAGCGACGCGTACAACATGAACGTGATCGTGATCGCCAGCCCGGCGGCGAGCCCGCTGAAGAACAGCTCCCGACTCCCCGAGGTCACCTCCTCGTCCGCGGCCGCGATGATCCGCTGGAACACCTCGTCCGAGGAGAACCGGTCCCGGACCGCCTCTCCGACCGCCGGCGCACCGCTCCGAGACCGCTCGACGACCTCCCGCATCGAATCGTCGTCGGGTCGCTCTGAGTCCGTCACTGGCCGGTGCGACGGCGGCCCGATAAAAATCCCTTGCTCTTCCGGTCACGCGGTCGGAAAACGACCGACTGCGGCGGCGTCACCCCGGGTGATCGCGGGCGACACGGTCGTGAGTGCGGCGGCGTCGCCGGGTGACCGCGGGCAGAGGGTGACCGCCGAGGCAGATTCAGGCGCGCTCGACGGTCACCGTGCGGACCTCGACGGTGACTTCGCTGCCGATCACGGTCTCGATCCGGTCGTCGATCGCGGGCGCGATCCCCTCGACGGAGCCGCCCGGTGGCACGCCGACCGTGATCACCACCCGCTCGGTTTCCAGCGGCGGGACCGTTCCGGTGCGCTCGACCGACAGTTCGAGGAGTTCGAACTCCGAGTCCAGCGCCGTCAGCTCGTCGCTCGCGGCGGCGCGGATGTCCGCCTCGGTGGTCGAGGCGACGTACGACTCGTAGGTGACGCCGCCGAGGAACACCGAGAGGAGCGCGATCGCGACCGCCAGCACGGCGGCGCGCTTGAGGAACGCCGAGCGCGCGTCGTCCTCGCGGAACCACCGCTGCGGGCGGTACCCCTCGTACCACAGCATGACGAGCGCAGAGAGATTGATCGAGAGGACGTTCACCGCGACGATGACGCCCGCGCCGATCACGAGCCGCGGGATCCGGAAGGCGATCCCGATCCCGACCGCGGCCGCGGGCGGGATGAGCGCCACCGCGATCATCACCCCCACGAGCGTCGCGGAGACGCCGGTCATCAGCGAGACAATACCCGCGATCCCGGCGCCGACCGCGACGACGAGAACGAGGACGTTCGGCGCGACCCGCTCCGACACCTCCGCGAGTTCGAGCGGGTCGAGTCCGGGCGGAACCAGGGCGAGCGACCGCAGCGCGAACGCGAACACCGTCGCCGCGAGGACCGCGACCGCGACGCCCAGTATCTGCATCCGCACGCCGCGCCGGAACAGCGCCTCGTCGTCGACGACGGTGCCGACCGCGGCCGACATCGCCGGCCCGATGAGCGGCGCGATCACCATCGATCCGACCACGGTCGCCGGGGAGTCGAGCAGCAGCCCCGCGGTGGCGATCACCGCCGAGATGACGGTCATCAACACGTACGTCCCCCTCCCCGACGCGAGGCCCTCGGCCTTCGCCTGAAGCTCCTCCCGGGAGATGTGGTCGCCGCCGTGTTCGGCGTCCTCCGCGTACTCGTCTTCGAGCGCCTCGAACCGCCGCGAGATGACCGTCTCGGCCGCGACGATGACCGTGTAGGTGCTCTCGTCGATCCCCGCCTCCCGCAGGCGGTCGAGGACGGGTTCGACGGCGGCCGTCGGCAGCGGGAAGGTCGCGACCGCGGTGTACTCCCGGCCGCTCGTCTCGTCGGTGACGACGTAGTCGACCCCCTCGTCGTCGAGCGCGCGGACGACCGCGGCCCGCTTGCCCGCCGGAATCATGACCTGAACGAGTCGCACGGTCGCCGGTCGTGCCGGCGATCCTTATAATATCGGCACGCGGCGGTCGGTCCCGAGCCGCGAGAAACGGAACTTTAATGCGCGAATCGCTCGCACCTTCGGCCAAGAATGCTCTCGCCGCTGGTCATCGACACGTTCCTGCTCGACTACCACCTCGGGCATATCGTCCTGTTCGGGCTCCTCGTGTCGCTTCTGGGCGCCGCGCCGCTGAAGTCCCAGAAGGTCATCGCGTCGATTCTGGCCGTCTTCGGGGTCGTCTTCCTGATGGCGCCGTACACGACGATGCCGAAGACGTTCATCCTCCTGGGCATTCCCCTCGTCTTGGTCGGCGCGCTGCTGTGGACGATGGCCCGCTGACGCCGACCCGCGAAGCCCCCGCCCGTCCCCCCTCCGCGCCGTGTTTTCTCCCCCGCCCCGTCTCGACGACCCCGACCGATCTCGCCGTCGTTCTGTGCGATCCCGCTCCTTTTTGCCCCACCGGTGACACTCCCCGTCATGGTAACGGTACGGGCCCCCGCGACGAGCGCGAACCTCGGGAGCGGCTTCGACGTGTTCGGGGCGGCCCTCTCGCGGCCGGCTGACGTCGTCACGGTCGAGAAGGCGGCCGAGACGACGATCGAGGTCACCGGCGTCGGCGCGCAGTACATCCCGGAGGACCCCGAGAAGAACACCGTCGGCGCCGTCGTCGAGGCGCTCGACGCGCCCGCGCGGATCCACATCGACAAGGGCGTGCGCCCGGCCTCGGGGCTCGGCTCCTCGGCCGCGAGCGCCGCGGGCGCCGCGGTCGCGCTCAACCGACTGTACGACCGCGGCCTCTCGCGGAAGGAGCTGGTCCCGATCGCCGCCGAGGGCGAGGCGGTCGTCTCCGGCGTCGCGCACGCCGACAACGTCGCCCCCTCGATCCTCGGCGGCTTCACCGTGACGACCGCCGAGGGAACCCGGTCGGTCGACGCCGCGATCCCCCTGGTCGTCTGTCTGCCCGACGTGGCGGTCTCGACGCGCGACGCCCGCCGGGTCGTCCCCGAGACCGCCTCGATGGAGGAGCTGGTCGAGACGGTCGGCAACGCGGCGACGCTCGCGATCGGGATGTGTCGCTCGGATCCGGACCTCGTCGGGCTCGGCATGGACGACCCCGTGGTCACCCCCGAACGCGCCCGCCTGATCACCGGCTACGACGACGTGCGCGAGCGCGCCTTCGACGCGGGCGCGACCGGCGTCAGCGTCAGCGGCGCCGGACCGGCGGTGATCGCGGCCTGCCGAGAGCGCGACCGCCGCGACATCGCCGCCGCGATGCTCGACGCCTTCGCCGGCGCCGGGATCGAGGCGCGCGCCTACCAGACGCGGGTCGGTCGCGGAACGACCGTTCTCGAGGAGCGAGCGGCCGCGGACCGGACGCCCGCTCGTTCGAACTAGGCGCCGCCGTCCCCGGCGAAGCGACACCGCCGACGACCGGCGGTACCGAGGCGGGCGATCACGCGTCTTGAACGAACTCGCCCGAGCAGTCGTACTCGATCAGTTCGAACTCGTTCGCGGCCTCGACCGTCCCGTTGTACGGATGGATCCGCTCGTACAGCCGATAGATGGTCACGGTTTCGACGTCCGTCTCGTGGGTGCGGTTCCAGTCCGTACAGAGGTAGTTCGCGAGGTACGAGCGGTGGTTCTCGTTGTCGGCGGCAGAGACCTTCTTGAGGTACTTCCGCCAGCGCGCGGTCCGGTAGGTGGTCTCCGCGCGCGCCGGCCGATCGAAGTCGACGGTCGAGTCCCGGAACACGTCCCGTTCGGTCCCGTCTTCGAGCGTCCCGGACGCGACGTACCACCGGGTCGTGTGGATCGGATCGGGCGCGAACATCTGCCACGACTGCTGCATGTCGACGGCGTCTAAGGCGTCGGCGGCGGGATCCGGGACCTCGGCGTAGCCGACCGATCCCGCGCTCGACAGGAGGATCAACACGAGGAAGACGGTCGGCACGACCGCCGAGAAGCGGGCGCGTCCGCGGGCGATACCGGCGGCGAGGCCCTCGCTCCGGAGGCCGTCGAGACGCCTCGAGGCGGTCGGTCGGGGGAGCGACGCGGCGAGCGAGCGAACGGCCCTCGCCAGAGATTCGAGTCGGGCCCGCCAGCGCGCGAGCCGCGTCGACCGGTTCAGGCCGGCGACGGCGCGGTCGAGAGCGTCCCAGACGGGCGTCTGGAAGAACGGGATGAGGCCGACGACGACGATGACGGGGAAGAGACCGACCCGTATCGAGACCGCCATCCCGAGGTGCATTCCGGCGAACAGCGAGGCGAGCACGGCGCGTGGAGTCCCGGTGAGCAGGAGCAACAGCGGCGACGCGAACAGCAGCGCGACCCACAGGAGCGTGAACGCGCGGAGGAGGCCGCTGAACTCGGCGAGGTGGTTTCCGAGGTGGTAGGTGAACTGGTCGGCACGCATGACGTACGCGACCGCCTCGCCGCCCATCCAAAGGTCGCTCCTGTACTTGTGGACGGCGTTCGTCAGGTACATCACCAGTATCTGTACCAGGATCGCCATCGTGGCGACGCTCGCCACCGCTGGCTCGCTCGGACCCGGCGTCGAGGGACCGCCGCCGTCGCCCGACGCGGGACCGCCGCCGTCGCCCGACGCGGGACCGCCGACGGGATCCGCGGTGGGAGCGGCGTCGGCTGCCGCGTCGGCCCCCCGGTCCGCTCGCCTGACGGCGTCGACCGACCAGCGCGCGCCGAGCGGGAGGAAGGCGCTCCAGAAGAGCAGCATGCGAAGCAGACCGTCGCCCGAGTTCAACACCATCGGGTTCCGAGCGTGGAGCGAGAACAGCAGTAGCCACGAGACGACGGTCGCGAGTCGCGTCCGGTACCCGACGAGCAGCGCGAGGGCGACCCCGCCCGCGACCGCGAACAGCGACGCGATGGCCCACGGCTCGCCGGAGAGCGCGTGGAGCGAGTAGCTCGTCGAGTAGTCAGAGAAGAACGCCCGGCGCGGGAGCACGCCGTAGTCGGTGTAGAAGGCGGTCAGCGAGCGCGAGCGGAGGAGCAGGTCGGCGATCAGCAGCGCTCCGAGCCCGATCCGGAACGCGGCGAGCGCGCGGGGGTCCACCGAGACGCGCGCGGCGACCGCCGCCGAGAGCCGTCGGACGACCGCGGAGAGCCGCGACCGGACGCTCGCGGTCGAGAGGTTCCGAGCCATACTCTGTACTTCGGCTTGTTGGAGAGGTACCGGGACGATAAGTTTTCCGTGCGCGGAACGGACGTCTCCGTCTCGGCGGTCGCGAGAGGGTCCCTCGGATCGAATCCATCGGAATCCTCAACTGCGACGGCGGCGTACCTCCGAGAGTGATGGACGAGGGTCTCCCGGAGGACGCCTCGATCGTTCTCTTCGACGGCGTCTGTAACCTCTGTAGCGGGTTCGTACAGTTCATCCTCCCCCGCGATCCGGAGGGCAAGTACCGGTTCGCCTCGCTCCAGTCCGACGTCGGACGGGCGCTGCTGGCCGAACACGACCTCGCGACCGATGAACTGGAGTCGATCGTGCTGATCGAAGACGGCGAGAGCTACGTGAAGTCGTCCGCGGTCATCCAGATCGCGACGGGGCTCGGCGGACGCTATCGACTGCTCTCCCCGTTCCGATACGTCCCCGCGGCGGTCCGCGACCGCGTGTACGACTTCGTCGCCGACAACCGGTACCGCTGGTTCGGAAAGAAGGACCGGTGTACGATGCCCTCGGGCGGCGCGGAGTCGCGATTTCTGGAGTGAGTCGCGGGCTCGGTGCGAGCGGGGCGCGTCCCGGCGCTCGGTCCCGCTCCGACGCCGCTCACTCCGCGTCCCGCCGCTCGTAGGTGACGAACGCGAGGTCGCCGTCGGTCTCGCGGGCGCGCTCGACCCACGCGTCGGAGTCCCACTCGGGGAACCGCGTGTCGCCGTCGGGCCGCTCGGGGATTTCGGTGATCACCATCCGGTCGGCGGGGTCGAGGAACGCCTCGTAGACGGTCGCGCCCCCGATGACGAAGACCTCGTCGACGCCGCGGTCGGCGGCGTCCGCGGTCGCGCGCGCGAGCGCCGATTCGGTGTCGTGCGCGACGACCGCGCCCGCCGGGAGGTCGTCGTCGCTCAGGGGGCCGGTCGTCAACACGACGCTGGTCCGGTCGGGAAGCGGGCCGCCGATCCGGTCGGCGATGCGCTCGTACGTCTTCCGGCCGACGATCACCGGGTGGCCGGTCGTCAGCCGTTTGAACTGCGCGAGGTCGGCGGGGTAGTGCCACGGCATCCCGTCGTCGGCACCGATCACGCCGTTCTCGGCGACGGCGGCGACGAGGACGAGGTCGGGGTCGAGCGCGCGCTCGTCGGAGCCGTCGTCCCCGGCGTCGGAATCCGCGTCCCCCATCACTCCGCGACCGCGAACGAGATGCCGTCCGCGGAGTCGTAGTCGACGACCGCGACGTCCTCGTAGGTCAACTCGTCGAGCGGCTTGTCCGCGATCTCGATCCGCGGGCGGTCGCGGGGGGTTCGCGAGAGCTGTTCGAGGAGGCCGGGCACGTGGTCGTACCCCTCCTGCCCGTTCGGCTCGTCGGGCGCGGTGCGCTCGACCCAGCTCTTCACGTCGAGGTAGTCGCCCTTGCGCTCGACGTTCGCGAGCCGCTCCTGGACGTACCGGAGGTTGTTGGCGTACCACTTCCCGCGGTCGCCCCGGCCGCAGTAGACGTGCGCGTCGACGACGGTGTGCCCGAACTCCCCGACCTCGAAGTCGGTCCGCTGGGCGAGCGCGTTCGCGAGCAGCGCGTACGCCGCGATGTTGAACGGGACGCCGAGCGCGATGTCGCCCGACCGCTGCGTCAGGTGGAGGTTGAGCCGGCCGTCCTGGACGTTCACCACGAAGGTGTAGTGGCAGGGCGGCAGCGTCGAGACGGCGGCGTTCGCCGGGTGCCACGCGTTCACGACCATCCGCCGGGAGTGGGGGTTCTCCTCCAGCGTGTCGAGGACGTACCGGATCTGGTCGAACGTGCGACGCGTCGTCCCGTCGGCGTCCTCCTCGACGGTGACCCAGCGGTCCGCGTCGTCGGGCCACGTCTCGCCGGGGAGCGCGGCGGCCTCCTCAGGAACCGGGTAGCGGCGCCAGAACCGGCCGTACGCGGTGTCGAGCTTCCCCTCCTCGTCGGCCCACGCGTCCCAGATCTTCGTCTCCTCGCGGAGGTTCCGGACGTGCTCTTCACCCGAGAGGTACCACAGCACCTCGTGGATGAGCGAGTTCCACCGATAACCGTCCATCTTCTTCGTGGTCAGGAGGGGGAACCCCTCCGCGAGGTCGACGGTGTACTGCCCGCTGAACGTCGCGATGGTGTCGACGCCGGTCCGGTTCGGCTTGTACGTGCCCGTCGAGAGCGCGTCGTCGACGAGGTCGAGGTACTGTTGCATGGTGGGTTCGGCGCGCCGGGATCGGATCGGTCGCCGGCGCGGACTGTTGTCTGGTCAAACGAGGCGGGAAAAGTAAGCGCGTCGGTCCGATGGTCGGGTGGCGCTCGTCCGCCGCGGCCTCACCGGTACCGCTCGGGGAGGTACGGGTCGAACGCTGCGGGAAGCAACGGGATCACGGCCGCCGCGATCTCCGCGAGCCGGCGGCGGAGGACGGTGTAGACGACCGCGATCGCGAGCGTGCCGAACACGACCGCACGGATCGGGGGGTCGACCAGCACGAGCAGCGGGACCGACAGCCCGACGCAGAGCGCGAGGTCCTCGACGGCGCCGTCGTACCGGACGCCGCGTTTGGGTGAAATCCACGTTTCGCGGTGGTGGTCGTACACCGCGCGGTCGGAGTTCCCCTCCCACGGGCGGAGCTCCAGGCCGCCGCCGTACATGTCCGAGACGCTGTGGAGCGCTGCGCCGAGGAGAAAGAGCGCGACGCCGACGGTGAGCGTCGAGGGCGCCAGCACGGCCGCGAGGAGCGCCGGGACGGAGAAGGCGGAGTAGTAGACCGGGTAGTGGAGCGTCCGCCGGTGGCCGGTGTACATGTCGAGGTCGGGGACGAGTCCACCGAGGAAGCCGGCGGCGAACCCGACCGGCGCCAGTTCCGGCGCCACGCGCACCAGCGGGGTCGCAAGCAGCATCCCCGCCAGCACGTGGGTCGGAAGCATCATCGTACCGGAACGCAGGCGACAGAAATATATCAGCGTGTCGGCCCGTCGGTCACCGCGAACTCGGCACGACTCGCGCGGACCGTTTATGTACCGCCGGCCGAACCGACGCGTATGCTCATGACGCCGGGACCGACCGCGGTCCCCGAACCGGTGCGCGACGCGATGTCCCGCGAGCTTATCAACCCCGACGTGGACCCGCGGTTTCGGGAGATATACGACCGCCTCACGGAGCGGCTGGCGAGGGCCTACGGCGTCGACCCGAGCGTGCCGGCCGCCGCCGGCGGGCGCGACGTCGTCGCCCTCGGCGGCGAGGGCATCCTCGGGCTGGAGGCCGCGGTCGCCTCGCTGGTCGAGCCCGGCACCGAGGTGCTGTGTCTGGCGAACGGTCTCTACGGCGAGGGGTTCGCGGACTTCGTGGAGGCGTACGGCGGCGAGGCGACGCTGGTCGCGGCCGAACGCGACGAACCGCTGCCGCTCGACGCGCTCGACGAGGCGCTGGCGGGCGACGAGAGCGACTTCGACGTCGCGACGGCGGTCCACTGCGAGACGCCGACCGGGACGCTCAACGACGTCGCCGCCGCGCTCGACCGCATCGAAGCCGCGGATCCGGAGATACTGACGGTCGTCGACGCCGTCTCGTCGCTCGGCGGCGTCTCGGTGCCGACCGACCGGATCGACGTGTGCCTCGGCGCCTCACAGAAGTGTTTCAGCGCACCGCCGGGGCTCGCGACCGCGGCGGTGAGCGACCGGGCGTGGGCCGCGATGGAGGAGCGCGACCCCCACTCGCTGTACGCGAACTTCCTGCCGTTCCGCGACGTGAGCGAGGGCTTCCCGTACACGCACCTGACGACCGAGGTCGTCGCGCTCGACGCGGCGCTCGGCCTGCTGCTCGACGAGGGGCTCGACGCGGTGCGGGAGCGACACGAAACGGCCGCGACGCGGTGTCGCGAGCGCGGCGCCGAGTTGGGGCTGGAGCCGGTCCCCGACCCGGAGCGCAGTTCGCCGACGGTGACCGCCTTCGAGGTCCCCGGCCGCGCCGAGGCGCTTCAGGAGACGCTCCGGGAGGAGCACGACGTGGTGCTCGCGACCGGGCTCGGCGACGGTACCGAGGACGTCCTCCGCGTCGGTCACATGGGCCATAACGCGCGCGTCGGGCGCGTCGAGGAGACGATGGACGCGCTAGCGGACGCGCTGTGACCCGCGGGCGGACCGATACACCGGTTCCAGCCCCGAGGCGGGGCGGACCGTTCGCGCGGGGACCCTGTCGAGGTTCCCGGCCGAGCGCCGACGGAGACCGCCGCTCGCGAGGGTTTTGACGCAATGTTGAACGGAGTTCGCAGCGAGTTGGAAAAATATTCTTTAAGCGACCATTCGTCGGTGAAACCGGAGGCAGAGCGCCTCCGAGAACCAATGAACGGAACGAACACCCAGACGCGACGACGGGTCCTCCGGGCCGGAACGGCCATCGCCGTCGCCGGCGTCGGCGGTGCCGGCGTCGCCGCGGCGAATCCCGGGAAGGGAAGCGAGAAGGGGAACGGAAAGACGTTCGGGCGGGTGTACGCCGAGGGCGACCTCTGGCGCACGAACGTGGTGAAGGTACTCGACGAACGCCCGGATCCCGAAGACAAGATCTACTTCCTCCACGACGGAGAGCGACCCATCGTGGCGAACGCGGACGCGAGCGACGCCCAGCGCTCGCCGTTCGTCTCGGAGTCGGCACCCGGCGAGGAGGGGTGGAACGGCGGCCAGTGGACGCATTTCTCGGCGGAGGTGACGGACGTCGACGCGTTCAATCGCGACGCCCCGCTGACGAACGACGACGACGTCCTGGACAAGGAGTACGTCACGGTTACGCTGGGCCGACCGGGGTTCGGCCCGCCGGACTTCTTCGTCTGTCCGCTCAACGGTCGAGCGTAGCGACCCGCTGAGGCGGCCGCCGCGCTCCCGCCGTTCGCGACACCGCCAGCGGGGTCGGCGTCGGGGGTCCTCGACGCGGCCGGCCGCGTCGCTCGGCCGCTGCCGCCTCCGGAACGCCCTTGCCCCCGCCCCGATCAGATGCGGGCGACATGAACCACCGCGAACTCGGCGGCGTCGGCGCAGTCAGCGAGGTCGGCTACGGCGCCTGGCAGATCGGCGGCGACTGGGGCGAAGTCAGCGAAGCGGAGGCGGTCGCGGCGGTCGAGGCCGCCCGCGACGCCGGGATCGACTTCTTCGACACCGCCGACGTGTACGGCGACGGCCGGTCGGAGCGGATCGTCGGGGAGACGCTCGCGGACGAGATCGAGAGCGGCGACGTGACGGTCGCGACGAAGGCCGGCCGCCGGCTCGACCCGCACAAGGCCGACCGCTACACGGAGCCGAACCTCCGGCGGTTCGTCGACCGCTCGCGGGAGAACCTCGGGACCGACACGCTGGACTTGGTCCAGCTCCACTGCCCGCCGACGGACGTCTACTATCGACCGGAGACGTTCGACGCGCTCGAAACGCTCGCGGACGAGGGGCGGATCGCGAACTACGGCGTCAGCGTCGAACGCGTCGAAGAGGGGCTGAAGGCGGTCGAGTACCCCGGCGTCGAGACGGTCCAGATCATCTTCAACCCGTTCCGGCGGCGGCCTGCCGAGCTGTTCCTCGACGAGGCGGCCGCCCGCGACGTGGGCGTGATCTGCCGGGTGCCGCTCGCCTCCGGGCTGCTCACGGGCGCGCTCTCGCGCGACGACGAGTTCCCCGAGGACGACCACCGCAACTACAACCGCGAGGGCGACGCCTTCGACGTGGGCGAGACGTTCGCCGGCGTCCCGTTCGAGGCGGGCCTCGACGCGGTCGACGCGCTCGACGAGCGCCTCCCCGACGACCGCCCCCTGCCCGAGTTCGCGCTGCGCTGGATCCTCGACCACGACGCGGTCTCCACGGTAATTCCGGGATCGACGACGCCGGCGCACGTCCGGGCGAACGCGGCCGCGAGCGAGGCGGACTCGCTCTCCGACGCCGAGCGCGAGGCCGCAAGCGAGGTGTACGACGACTACGTGCGCGAACACGTCCACCAGCGCTGGTGAGCCACGGCGGCGCGGCGGCGGTCCCGTCCGGACCGGCGGCGAAACGCGTCCCTTTTTTGACCCGACCGAAACCGAACCGGTAGAGCCCCCGTGGCGAGCGCCCCCGACGACGCCGGCCGACGCGCGGAGAGTCCGGAGAGCGGTGCGCCCGCCGAGCGGGACGCCGCGATCCCTGACGACGAGCGCGAGGCGCTGGAGACGATCGCCCACGGCGCGGTGCTCACCTCGGGGGGCGTCGCCGGCCAGCGCGCGCTGATCGCGGCGACCGAGTTCGCGCTGGCTCGCGGGCTCGGCCCGACAGCCTACGGCGTCTACGCGCTGGCGTGGCGGATCGCCCAGCTGCTCTCTCGGCTCGTGACGTTCGGCAGCGTTCCCGCCATCCAGCGCTACCTCCCGGAGTACGGGGACGACCCGGAGCGGCAAGGCGCGGTCGCCGGCCTCGCGTACGCGACGACGGTCGGGTTCGGGGTCGCGATCGCGGCCGGGGTCTGGCTCGCCGCGCCGGCGATAAACGCCCGCACCGTCACCGAACCGGGGTTCCCGGGAACGATGCGCGCGTTCGGGGGACTCGTCGGGCTGCTCGGCGTCGTGATGGTCGCGTCCGCCCTCCTCCGGGCGGTCGGGTCGGCCCGCGGCGAGATACTGTTCAACAAGCTGTTGCGCCCGGGGGCCCGGCTCGTCGGCGTCCTCGGCGCGCTCGCGCTCGGCTACTCCGTCGTCGGCGTCGCCGGAGCTATCGTCGCCGCGACCGCGTCCCTCGCCGCGGTCGCCGTCCCGCTCTCCGCGTCCGTCACCGGCGTCCGTCCGTCGCTCCGGAGCGCTCGCGCAGAGGCGCGGCGGTTCTACGACCACGCGGCGCCCGTCGCGATGAGCAGCCTCGGAAAGGTGTTCCAGAACCGCGTCGACGTGCTGCTCGTCGGCGCGCTGCTGACGGCGACCGCGGCGGGCGTCTACAACGTCGTCCTCGTGGTGATCGCGGTCGCGTGGATCCCCCTCCTCTCGTTCAACCAACTGCTTCCCCCCGTCGCCTCGGAGCTGTACGCGAGCGACCGGACGGCGACGCTCAACGCGGTGTACGGCTCCGTCACGCGACAGATCGTCACGGCGGTCGTCCCGATCCTCGCCGTGTTGACGGTGTACGGCCGGGAGATCCTCGGACTGTTCGGCGACGCGTACGTCGCGGGGTACGTGCCGCTCGTCGTCTACCTCGGGGGCGTCTTCGTCGGGAGCGCGGTGGGGGCGACCGGCTGGCTCCTGATGATGACCGACCACCAGTACGCGCGGATGGCGCTCGACTGGCTGCTCGCGGTCCTCAACGTCGGGCTCACGTACGCGTTCGTCGTCCGGTACGGGCTCGTCGGCGCCGCGCTCGGCACGTCACTCGCCATCGCGGTTCAGAACGGGATCCAGGTCCTCCTCCTGCGCCGCTTCGAGGGGCTGTGGCCGTTCGACCGGAGCTTCCTCATCCCGCTCGCGGCGGGCGCCGTCGCCCTCGGCGCGATGTACGGAGTCCGGACGCTCCTGACAGGGCCCTCGGCGGTCCTCGCGGGGAGCGCGGTCGGCCTCGCGGCGTACGTCGGCTCGCTCCGCCTCCTCGGCGTGGACCCCCGGGACCGCTTCGTCGCGAGGCGGCTGGCGCGGCGGTACCGGGCCGCGCTCGCGAAGCGGTTGGGCCGGTGAACTCACTGACCGCGGACCGCGACGATTTATGGTCCGACGGCGGATACCGACGGTATGGAAACGTTCGACCGCGGGTCGGCGGGGTCGGCCCGCGTCGCGATCGTCGGCGGGATCCACGGTGACGAGCCCGCCGGCGTGCGGATAGTGGAGCGGCTCGCGGCGGAGCTCCCCTCGCTCGCCGCTGCCGACAGAGAGGGCGGAGACGGCGGGCTCGTCCGGCTCGTCCTGGCCAACGAGCCCGCGATCGAAGCCGAGACGCGCTACACGGACGCGGACCTGAACCGGTCGTTCCCCGGCGATCCCGACAGCGAGGAGTACGAGCGCGCGCTGGCGCCGCGGCTCACCGCCGAGCTGGAGGGGTTCGACGCGGTGCTCGCGCTCCACACCTCCCACAGCGCGCCGCCCCCGTTCGCCATCTTCAGCGACCTCGCGGAGTCGGTCCGCCGTACCGTCACCGGGCTCCCCGTCGACCACGTCGTCGACGCGAGCGGGCTGCGGTCGACGACGCTCGACTCCACGGTGCCCCACACCGTCTCGATCGAGGTGGGCCGCCAGGGCAGCGAGGGGGCGGTCGAGTTCGGCTACGATGCCTGCCTCGCGTTCCTCCGAGTCCACGGCGCGCTCGCGGACGAGCCGCCGACGTTCTCGGAGACGGTCGTCGTGAAGGGCAGCGAGGAGGTACCGAAGGGCGGCGGGGACCCCCGCGTCCACTTCGCGAACTTCGAGGAGATTCCGGAGGGCGCGGTGTTCGCCGAGGACGACGTCCACACCCACCAGGTCGAGGAGCCGGGCGTGGTCCCGATCCTCGCGAGCGAGAACGGGTACGACGACATCTTCGGGATATACGGCCGCGTCACCGGCGTCGTGAAGCCGCCGGGCGAGGGCGAGCCGCGGGTGTACCCGCGCGACGACGGCGACGAGCGCGACGACGGCGACGGGCGCGCCGAACGCGAGGAGCGCGGCGGCTCGGGGGGCGACGGTGAGGGCGGAGAGAACGGTACGGGCCGGTCGGAGCGCGCGGAGTAGCTCAGCGGCTCAGTTCGCGGGCGGGCGGCTCACTTCGCGGTCGGCGTGATGTCACCGACGGCGTCCATCACCTGGACTGCCGCGCTGGCGGCGAGACCGCGGGCGACCTCGTCGGTGTCGGACTCCGCGATGCCGGCGTCGAGGTCCTCCGGATCGGGGGTGAAGCCGGCCGAGACGGGGTGACCGGCCGGGGGGTTCACCGCGACCGTCGCCTGCGGACCGTCGGCGCCGACGGACAGCTCTGAGCCGACGGCGTAGCTGTCTGGGAGATACGATTCCGTGCGCGATACGATTCCGGCGACCGCGCGCCGGAGCTGTTGTTCCTGGTCCGGAGAGAGGTCGACGGTCGCGGGCGAGCCCGCGTCCGTCATACCCGGTGCCCCGGCGTACGGGTTGTTGCCGTTCATTCGAAGCTACGTCTCGTACGCGGAGCCGAGTCAAAAAGGCGTCGGCGGCGGCGACCGCGGCGTCGGCGCGGGCCGGGTCCGTCCGCTCGGCCCGCTACAGGATCGGCTCGGATTCCCCGTACGCGGCGATCACGATCGCGGTCGCGTACCGGTCCGGCTCGGCCGCGACCGTCTCGACGCGCGTCTCGCGGTCGGGCAGCTCCCAGTCGCGGAGGTCGGCTCCGGCGTCGAGACCGTCCCCGATCCGCTCGCGAACGTCGTCCGGGTCCTCGCCGGTCACCTCGTAGAAGATCCCCGGGCCGGGGCCCGTCGCCCAGCCGAGACCCGCGACCGCGTCGGGGCGGCGGCGAGGCGCGCGCTTCGACTCGGCGCCCTCGGCGCCCGCGCGGCCCCCCTCGCGGAAGTCCACCTCGTCGTCCGGACCGATCGTCCGGCGCGCCTCGACGACGGTGAGTCGATTCCCCGCGGGGCCCAGGTCGGGGACCTCCGACACCGCTTCGACGGTCGCCTCGGCGGGAACGACGGAGGAGACCGCCACGAGGTTGTAGTTGTGGAGGTTCGCGTCCGCGAGCGCGGCGTCGTAGGAGGCCATCGCCGTGTCGGCGACCCCGACGCCGCCGGCGACGTGAATGATGTTCATTGACGGCGAGTCGGCGGCGAGCGCGGTAAGGGGTTACGAACTGCCCGCTCCGGGAGCGAACGGCGAAACGGGAGACCGGGGGTTCAGTACTGGTAGTTGATGACCCGCTCGTCTTCCGTCTCGGCGTCCTGAAGCTTGTCTCGGGCCTGTTCGAAGTCCGCCTGCGTCACCTCGGTGCGGCCGTCGCGGATGGCGAACATCCCGGCCTCGGTCGCCAGCGAGGCGATGTCCGCGCCGCTGTACCCGTCGAGGTCGCGGGCGACCGCGCCGAGGTCGACGCCGTCCGCGACGTTCATGTCTCCGGTGTGGATCTCCAGGATGCGCTCGCGGCCCTCGGGGCCGGGCTCGGGCACCTCGATGAGGCGGTCGAAGCGACCCGGACGGAGGATCGCCTCGTCGAGCATGTCGAAGCGGTTGGTCGCGGCCATGATCCGGACCTCGCCGCGGTCGTCGAAGCCGTCCATCTCGGAGAGCAGCTGCATCATCGTCCGCTGGACCTCGGCGTCGCCCGAGGTCTTCGAGTCCGTGCGCTTTGCGGCGACCGCGTCGATCTCGTCGATGAAGATGACGGCCGGTTCACGCTCGGCGGCGAGCTCGAACAGGTCGCGGACGAGCCGCGCGCCCTCGCCGATGAACTTCCGGACGAGCTCGGAGCCGGCCATCTTGATGAACGTCGCGTCCGACTCGTTGGCGACCGCCTTCGCGAGCATCGTCTTTCCGGTGCCCGGCGGGCCGTGGAGCAGGACGCCGCTCGGGGGCTCGACGCCGACCTCCTCGAACTGCTCGGGGTTCTCGAGGGGGTCCTCGACGGCCTCGCGGACCTCCCGGATCTGGTCGTCGATCCCACCGATGTCGGCGTAGGTGACGTCCGGGGACTCGGTGACCTCCATCGCCTGCGCCCGGGAGTCGGTCTCGTCATCGAGCACCTGCTGGACCGCGAAGGAGTCGTTGATCGCGACGCGGTCGCCGGGGCGGAGATCCTCGTCGAGCCGCGAGGCGGCCTGCGTGAGCACCTCCTGATTGTTGCCGTGCTGCTTGATCACGACGCCGTCGTCGGTGATCTCCTCGACCGACGCGATGTACAGCGAGGAGGTCTTGAGAACCTCGTTTTCGCGTTTCAGCTGTTCGACGTCGCCTTTCAGTTCCCCGCGGCGCCCCTCGGCGTCCGCGAGCCGGGCTTCCAGTTCCTCGTTCACCTGAACGATCCGCTGGTAGTGCTGACGGATCGCTTCCAGCCGCTCCGCGTCGCTCATCTCGGGGTCGAGCTCCAGCCGCGGGCGGTCGGGTAGTGAGGGGCTGTGAGACATTCGTTGTGCCCGGATAGGTTACGGGCGTAAATGTGCCTTTGGGTCACGGAGAGCGCGTCGGATCGATGCGCGGAGCGCGGAGGGCCGTCGCCGTCTACGCGGCGAGAGAGCTCGACCCGACTCGGCTCCGGTCCGGTGATCGCCGTCGGCTCCGGTCCGGTGATCGCCGTCGGCTCCGGTCCGGTGATCGCCACGCCGACGCGCAGAGATATCAACGCCGATAACGGAGGGTCAATGTTTTTACACGGAACGGAACAAGGCGTCCGTATGGACGCACGAACGGCGGGCGGACGCAACGGTTCGGCGCTCGCAAATAGCGAGACGCCGACCGGGAGGTCCCCCCCATGACCGGGAGCCCGGAGGCGACCGTCCTCGCGGTCGACGACGAGCCGGACCTCGCGGAGCTGTACCGGGTGTACCTCGACCCGGCCTACGACGTTCGGATCGCGACCGGCGGCGAGGAGGCGGTCGACGCGATGGACGAGACGGTCGACATCGTCCTGCTCGATCGCCGGATGCCCGACATGTCGGGCCACGAGGTGTTAGAGGCGATCCGGGACGAGGGGTACGACGCCCGGGTGGCGATGCTGACCGCCGTCGAGCCCGACGTCGACATCGTCGAGATGCCGTTCGACGACTACAAGACGAAACCGGTCACCAAGGAGGACCTGCTCACGCTCGTCGAGGTGCTCCTCCACCGCGCCGCGTTCGACGAGCGGAGCCAGGAGTTCTTCGCGCTCGCCTCGAAGAAGGCGGCGCTGGAGGCCGCCGGCACGACCAACTCCGAGGAGTACGAGGAGCTCGTCGAGCGGATGGAGTCCGTGCGCCTCGAGGTCGACGACACGCTCGATCACCTCTCCGCGCGCGACGCGTTCGTCGAGGTCCCCGGCGAAGTGCCGTAACCGACGAAACGCCGCGGTCGGCGGCTTCCTCCGCAAACTACTCTATCTCTAACTCGGCGTCGGCGCTCTCCTCGTCGCCGTCCTCGTCCCACTCCAGCTCGAACTCGACGCTCAGCTCGCCCGGCCCGTCGGCGGGCCCCTCGCGCTCCGCCTTCACTTCGAAGGTCGGTCGCGCGGGCGGGTCCAGCGTCGTCGACTCGTCGCCGCGTCTGAGCGTGATCGCGTTCCCGGCGTCGAGCGAGTCCGCGACCGTCCGCAGGTACGCGGCGATCTCCTCGCGGCTCCGGCGGCTCTCCGACTCGAAGAGGAGTTCTTCCGGCATGCGCGGTCGTACGCGTTCCCGGAGTATAAATACCGCCGCGGCCGCCGACGGGATGCCACGCGGGACGCCCCCGATCGTTTTGTGCCGTCCGGTCGAACCCACACGCCGTGTTCGTCCCCGACTCGCTCCGCACGGCCGTCGCCGTCGCCGTCTACTGGGCGGCGATCGCCCTCGGCGGGAGCGTTCTCCTCTCCGATCCGACGAGTCCGCTCGTCGCGGTCCCGGTCCTCGGCGGCGGTGCCGTCGTCGCGCACGCGGCGAGAGCAGACCGGCTCGTCGAACTCGGCTACGCGGTGGGAACGATGTGGATCGCCGTGCTCGCGCTGTCGATCGGGACCGGCGTCGTCGACATCGTCGCGCCGCCCGACGGAGAGATCGCGCCGCTGGCGGACTATCCGGGGGTCGCCGCTATCGGCACGTTCGGGCTGGTCGCCGTCCTCGTCGCCGCGTACGCGGCGTTCCTCCGCCGGAGCGCCGAGCGTGGCACGGCCGAGTGAGCGTCGACCGCGACGGAGGCGACGAGGGAGACCCGTCCTCGAAGACGAACGTCCCAGTCACACCTTTTCCCGGCCTCGCTCCGCTCGGCCGGCAAAAATCTGTACCAAAAACCGCACCCGTGAGGACGGCTGTCGATCGAAAGCCGCGACCGCCCCTCAGAACCCGTCCTCGAAGACGAACGTCCCGTTCCGCTGGACGACCTCGCCGTCGACCTCGATGACCGAGTCCTCGCTCATGTCGACGATCATGTCGACGTGCTCGGCGGATTCGTTGACCTCGTTGTCCCCGCCGACCGTCTCCGGGTACGCGGAGCCGACCGCCATGTGGACGGTGTCGCCCATCTTCTCGTCGAACAGCATGTTGTAGGTGAACCGGTCGATCTGCCGGTTCATCCCGATGCCCAGTTCGCCGAGGCGCCGAGAGCCCTCGTCGGTGTCGAGGATGCCGGTGAGGAGGTCCTCGTTACGCTCGGCGGAGTGCGAGACGACCTCGCCGTCCTCGAACCGGAGCCGGACCCCCTCGATCTCGCGACCGTAGCGGTAGAGCGGCAGGTCGAAGTGGACCTCGCCGTCGACGCCGTCGCGCGTCGGCGCGGTGAACACCTCGCCGCCGGGGAGGTTCGCCTCGCCGTGGTCGTTGAGCGTGGAGTTGCCCGACACGTCGAGGGTGAGGTCGGTCTCCTCGCCCGACGCGATCCGGACCTCGTCGGCGTCGTCGAGGATCTCGACCATGTTCGACTGGAACTCGCGCTGTTCGTCCCAGTCGAGCGAGACGGCGTCCCACACGAAGTTCTCGTACGCCTCGGTGCTCATCCCGGCGAGCTGGGCGTGGCTCGCGGTCGGGTACTGCGTGAGACACCACGTCTTCGAGAGGCGCGTGCGCTTGACCTCCTCCATCGCGCGGTTGTGCGCGGCGTTCGTCTCGGGGTCGACGTCGGCGTCCTCGGTGGCGTTCGCGCCGCCGCGCGCGATGACGAACACGTCGGCCTCCTCGTAGAGGGCGCGCCGGTGGCTCGGTTCGGTGAACTCGTCCGAGGAGCGCTTGAACGCGCGCTGGGCGCGCTTCGAGTAGTTGAGGTGGACGGGGTT
The DNA here is from genome assembly GCF_005435015.1 of Halorubrum sp. SP9. Taxonomy (NCBI): domain Archaea; kingdom Methanobacteriati; phylum Methanobacteriota; class Halobacteria; order Halobacteriales; family Haloferacaceae; genus Halorubrum; species Halorubrum sp. SP9. The sequence continues at coordinate 39,277 of NZ_SGXU01000004.1, read as the reverse complement.
GGCCCCGCGGTCGCCGCAGACCTCGTGGAGCGCGACCGCGAGGTCCTCGGCCTCCTTCGGCATCTGGATGACCACGTCGTCGCCCGACTCGATGCCGGTGGCGTGGTCGGCGATGATCTCCGCGTGTTCGCGGACGCGTGCGTCCATGACACCCGATTTCGCCGCCGGGGAATTACGGCTTTTCCTTCCGGCGGCCCGGGTGGGGGAGTCCGAAGCGGGGGGCACCGGAACGCGGCGACGACGACCCCCGCGGGCCATCTCGGCCGCAACGCGTTTGCCCCGTCGTCGCGTAATTCCGGACATGTCCCGGCTCGCGTTCCGCGCGGCCGCGGCGGTCGTCGGCGTCGCCCTGCTCGGCGCCTACCTGACCGCGGCGCTGTTCGTCGCCGACCTGCTGCGCGCGGCCTGGGCCGCCCGCCCCGACCTCCCGGCCCTCCTCGCGCTGGCGGCCGCCGTCGCGCTCGGGTCGGCGTACCTCAGCTACCGGCTCGGCACCGCGCAGGTCCTCGCGAACCTGGAGGGCGATCGCGTCCCCCGGAGGCGGGCGTCCGACCTCCACCGGCGGATCGACGCGCTCGCGGCGCGGATGGAGGTCAAGTGTCCGGACCTGTACGTCACCGACGCCCGCGCGCCGAACGCGTTCGCGGTCGGGGGCGGGACGACCGGCGGCGCGCTGGTGATCGACCGCTCGCTGTTCCGCCTCCTTTCGCCCCGCGAGATCGAGGCGATCCTCGCGCACGAGCTGGCGCACTTGGAGACGAACGACGGGTTCGCGATCGCGATGGCCGACGGGGTCGGACGCGTCCTCGTCGGGTTCGCCACCGTCCTCGCGCTGCCGGCGCTGCTCGCGCTGTCGGGCCTCGCCGCCGCCTCGGCGTGGATCCGCGGCCGGCCGGGCGACCGGTCGGGCCCGTTCGCACGGCTCCATCGGGCGCTCGCCGGCGCGCTGTTCGCCGGGTTCGTCCTCGCGACGCTCGTCACGCGGTCGCGGTCGCGAAAGCGGGAGTTCGCGGCCGACGACCGCGCCGCCGAGGTGACCGGCGACCCGATCGCGCTCGCGCGGGCGCTGCGCCGGATCGAGCGCGCGACCGACCCGTCGTGGCCGCTCGCTCCCTTCTCGGCGCACAAGCGGACCGACGGGGCGGCCGAGCGCTGGCTGTCGACGCACCCGTCGACCGACGAACGCGTCGAGCGCCTGCGGGAGCGGGCCGAGTCGGAGGGCCCGACGCGACGGATCCCGGCAGGGCCGTCGGGGGCGACCGGCGGGCGGGGACGGTCGCGGCGGTGAACGCTGTGCGACACGGGATTCGGCCGCTACTACGGCGGCGCGTGCCTGCGAGCGGCCGCCCTTGGCGGCCGCGAGACAGCACCGCGCGAGGGAGTCGGCCGACCGAAGGGAGGCCGACGAGGCTGGGGAGGCGCGAGGCGTGGTCGCTGTGCGGGGCGGTCTCGCGGCTGGGGCTTTGGCGGTGTTCGTTACCGCTCCGCCAGCAGTCATCTATAAGCAAGCGGCGGGGGTTTTGACGGTGTTTGTCACCGATCTGCTGGAAGCTATTTATAACCGAGCGGCCGGGGCTTTGGCGGTCTCCGTCGTCGATCTATTGGTAGTCGTTTATAAAATAAGAAGCCAGAGATCTGGCTGTCTCCGACGCCGATCCGCCAGCAACGACTTACAAGTCGTACTGGGCGCGCGTCACGTCGTCGAGTCCGGATGCTTCCAGCACGTCGGACGGGACCAGCATGTCGAGCTGGACGACGCCCGGGAGCCGGCCGATCTGGACGCCGCCGGTGAACGTACACCGGGCGCGGACCTCGCCCTCGCTCATGCCGAGCAGGGTCCCGGCGCGGTCGAAGGCGTTCCGGGTGGCGTCGTTGACGGTCGCGCCGGAGCCGATCACCTGGATCGGGGCGGCGTCGGTGTCGACGTCGACGCCGTGTTCGTCCCCAAGGTCCTCTCCCGCCTCGATCTCCTCGTCGCTGTACGGCGCGCTGATGAACGGGAGATCCTCCTCGTTCGGCAGGAGGACCGGGCCGTCGAGGTCGAGGTCCTCGATCACCTCGACGTCCATCGTGACGGTGCCGCTCACGTCGGTGGTGTGTAAGGACAGCTCCCCGTCGCCCTGGTTCGCGTGGAGGTCGCCCACGTAGACCCCGCCGCCGTCGACGACGACCGGGCAGATCAGCGTCGCGCCCGCGCGGACCTCGGGCACGTCCATGTGGCCGTCGGTGCGCAGGTCGAGGTCTTCCTCGGTCTCGACGCCGTAGTCGTGGTCGGCGCCGATCAGGTTCTGGCCGAAGTCGCCCGCGTTGTGCGAGTCGGGCATCGTCACCGGCGGCGTGGTGCCGATGTTGCCGATGAACGGGCGGAGGCGGCCGAGCGCGCCGGGCATCCCGTCCGGCTCGTACAACAGGATCGGGTGCTGCCGGGCGTTCTCGGGGATATCCATCACCTCGTCGGCGTCGAGCGCGAGCTCGTGGGCGCCCGCCTCGTCGAGGGTGATCCCGACCGCGTTCTCGTGGTCGAACGCGACGGTGTAGCCGTACTCGAAGCCGAACGAGGAGGCGTTGGCGCCGCACTCCGCACAGCGGATCGCGTCCTCGCCGGTGCCCTCGACGACGGAGTCCGGCCACGTCGTGCCGCACTCCGGACAGCGGTGGTCGACGAATGGGTCGTCGCCGAACGCGCCCTCGCGCTCCGCCATCGACCCCGTGCTGGTGGCCATGCTCGTCACCTCCACGTCGCGGATGTGGATCGCGACGGCGTCGCCCACCTCGGCGCCCTCGACGCGGATCGGCCGGGTCACCTCGTGGCCGCCCCGGAACGATGGCGTCACCATCGGCCCCCAACAGCCCGGGGGCGTGTACGTCGTCACCGTCCCGCCGTCCGCGACCGTGCCGGCCCACTCCTGGTCGGGCCCGACGAGCCCGAGCGTGTACTGGTCGACGTACAGCTCCTCTTGAACGCCTTGCTGTGACATACCGTGTCAGCGTACGGCACAGACCGAAATAACCCTACTGCTCGCGGAAGGGGCGGCCGACCCGCCGGCACCGAACTCGGGTGCGGCCGTTTATCAGTACGTCCCGCCAAACGCCTCGCGTATGCAGACCCACATCGTTCCGGTCGGGTTCGACTACGACCGGATGATCGCCCCCCTCATCCGGGACCAGTTCGATGTCGACCGGGTGATACTGCTGGAGGGGACGGTCGGCAGCGAGGCCAACGTCGAGTACTCGCGCAACATCGCGCGCAAGCTCGAACAGGACTTCCGGAACCTCCTCGGCGCCGAGACGGTCCGAGAACGCCTGGACGACGTGTACGACTACGACGCCGCCTTCGAGCGCGCCTTCGACCTGATCAACGCCGAACTGGACCGCGACGAGGGCGTCGACGACACCGACGACCGCGAGGTGTGGGTGAACCTCTGTTCGATGCCGCGACCGGTCTCGTTCGCGTTCGCCACCGCCGCCCACTCGATCATGGTCGAGCGGCAGGCGGACCGCGACCGCATCCACACCTACTACACGGCCCCCGAGAAGTACTTGGAGACCGAGCTCGCCGAGGAGCTGCGCGCGACGCGGGACCTTCTGCGCGACCTCGACGCCGGCGACGACGCGGCCATCGCCGAGGCGGGCGTCGACCCCGACCGCGTCGCGGACCGGCTGGCGAGCACCACGGACCGCCTCGCGGAGTTCGACGAGCGCGGCACCACCATCGGCGCGAAGCGCATCGGCGACAGCCACGTGATCGAGCTGCCGGTCGCCTCCTTCCAGAACGTCAAGCCGTTCGAGGAGCTCGTGCTGTTCACGCTGGGTGAACACGGCGAGTTCGAGTCCGTCTCGGAGCTGGCGGAGACGCTCGCGGCCGAGCTCAACGAGGAGTACACCGACTCGTTCCGCTCGAAGGTCATTTATAATGTCGACCGGCTCGGGCCCGGCGGTAAGGGGTACATCGAGCGCGAGGAACACGGGAAGTCCTACCGGACGAGCCTCTCGCGGATCGGCGAGCTGTGGGTCCGCGCGCACGCCGACGAGGACCGAGACGTTGCGTGAACAGGGAGTGGTGAATCGGTCGTTTACTTATAAATAGGTTCTGGCGGATCGGCTACTAACTCCGCCAAAGCCCCGGCCGCTCGCTTATAAACAGTCGACTACAAATACGCGAAGGACTCCGCCAAAGCCCCAGCCGCGAGGCGCGTAGCGCCACGGCCAACCGGCGGCGGAGCCGCCGGTGACTGCCCCTTTGAGTCCCACCCCGCACAGCGACCGCACCTCACACCTCCCCAGCCTCGTCGGCCTCCCTTCGATCGGCCGACTCCCTCGCGCGGTGCTGTCTCGCGGCCGCCAAGGGCGGCCGCTCGCAGGCACGCGCCACCGCAGTTGTGTATAAATAGATGTAGCGTCGCTCGGAGCTGTTTATAAATAGCCGTTCGCAATCGGCGCCCTCTTCCCGACCCGATCGGTGTCGCGACCCGCCCGTTTATCAGGGTGGAACCGGGAGCGTTAGGGGATGAGTTCGGGGGACAGTTCCGGCGCGAGCGGAACGGACGAGGCCGGCGGCGGCGAGTCGGAGAGCGGCGCGAACGAGTTCGACTTCGCGACGCCCGCGACCGACCAGTCGTTCGAGAACGCGCTCGCGAAGGCCCGCGACGGCGCCCGGCTGACGGTCGCCGACGCGACCGAACTGCTCGCCACCGGCACGGCGTCGTCGGGAATCGACCCCGTGCGCAAGGAGGCGGTGTTGGAGGCCGCGGACCGGCGCAGGGCCGAGGAGGTCGGCGACGAGGTCACCTTCGTCGCCAACCTCAACAACAACGTCACCACGGCCTGCAACACGGGCTGCCTCTTCTGTAACTTCAAGGACTCCGCGCACGCGTTCGAGGCCGACAGCGACGTCGAGCACGCGGGCTTCACCAAGCCGCCCGCGGAGTCGCGCGCGGTCGTCGAGGACGCCCTCGACATGGGAATCTACGAGGTGTGTTCCGTTTCGGGGCTCCACCCGGCGTTCGCGCTGAACGAGGAGCATCACGAGATCCTCGCGGCGCACGGCGACCCCGCGAGCGAGGTGAACTACAAGCCGCCGGAGGCGTACGCGACCGACCCGGGCACCTACGCCGAGCAGATGGACGCGATGTCGGTCGGCGGCGTCCACCTCCACTCGATGACGCCGGAAGAGGCGTACCACGCCAAACGCGGCACGGACTGGGAGTACGAGACCGTCTACCGCGAACTGGCCGACGCCGGACTCGACTCCGCGCCGGGCACCGCCGCCGAGATCCTCGTCGACGAGGTCCGCGACGTGATCTGCCCGGGCAAGATCCGCACCGACGACTGGGTGGCGGCGATCGAGGGCGCGGCGGCCGCCGGCCTCGACGTCACCTCGACGATGATGTACGGCCACGTCGAGACGGTCGCACACCGCGCGCGGCACCTGAAGGTGATCCGGGACCTCCAGGACCGCACGGGCGCGATCACCGAGTTCGTCCCGCTCTCCTTCATCCACCAGAACACCCCGCTGTACCGCCGGGGCGTCGTCGACTCCGGCCCCTCGCGCGCCGAGGACGAGCTCGTCGTCGCGGTCGCGCGGCTCTTCCTCGACAACGTCGACCACGTCCAGGCCTCGTGGGTGAAGTCGGGCGACGCCCACGGGCTGAAGCTGCTCAACTGCGGCGCCGACGACTTCATGGGCACCATCCTCTCGGAGGAGATCACCAGCCGCGCTGGCGGCGAGTACGGCGAGTACCGCTCGTTCGACGACTACGTCGAGATGATCGCGGCGATCGGCCGGACCCCGGTCGAGCGCTCGACGGACTACCGGACCCGGCGCCGCATCGACCCCGACGACGGCCCGCACGGCCCGCGGCTCGGCCCGCGCGCTGACGGGACGCCGATGCTTCCGGACCGCCAGTCCGGCGGCGAAGGGGCCGGGGGCGACGCGACCGGGACGCCGCCCGCCGACGCCGACGACTGAGCCGGGGAGGCCGACGAGACGGCCTCGGTCGGACCGGTCGGATCCCGAACACGTTCCGCAGATCGGCCGCGGCTCCCAGCGAGTGGGAACCGCCGGTGGCCCCTTTATCGTGACACACGTCACCACGTGTGAGATGGCCGCACCCGACGCGCAGCCGACCGACCGTTCGGCGGGAAGTGCCGAAGACGGGGGGAGCGACGATCGGATCGGTCCCGGCCGGCAGTCGCTCACGCGCTCCGACGAGCGGCTGCTCTCGTACCTCGCCGACGTCGGTGCGGACTACCAGGCGTTCATCGCCGGGAACACGGGCCTGTACGGCGACCACGCCGAGTCGCGGCTGACCGCGCTGGAAGACGCCGGGCTCGTCGAGCGCGTCTCCGGCGAGGCGGTCTACCGGGTCACCGACGCGGGGCGCGAGGCGCTCCGCGACGACTGCCCGCGCTGGTCGGACTGAGGGAGGGAGCGTTCCGCGGGCGGCGGCGCTGCCTACCGGCCGAGCTCCTCGTGCGCCGACGAGAGGTGTCGCGAGCCGAGCGCCGCGAGCAGGGAGAGCTCGCCCGCGAGCGCGCAGACCGCGATCGACTCCGCGAGCGCGTCGGCGTTGCTGCCGGCCGGGTCGCCGCCGCCGGCGACGCCGAGGATCTCTAAGCTCGCCCGCTGGGTCGGCAGCTTCGTCCCGCCGCCGACCGTCCCGACCTCCAGGCTCGCCAGCGAGACGGAGACGTAGAGGTCGCCGTCGGCGGTCGTCTCGGCGGTCGTGATCGCGTTCGCCCCCTCGACGACCTGCGCCTCGTCCTGCCCGGTGGCGAGGAACATCGCCGCGACCGCGTTGGCGACGTGGGCGTTGAAGCCGAGCGCGCCCGCCTTCGCGGAGCCGACGAGGTTCTTCCGGGTGTTGATCTCCGCGATCGCCTCCGGCGTGGTGTGGAGGCGGTCCTCGACGACCTCGCGGGGGACCGTCGCGTCCGCGACGACCGAGCGGCCGCGCCCCTCGACGGCGTTGATCGCTGCCGGCTTCTTGTCCGAACAGAGGTTCCCCGACAGCGCGACGAGCGAGGCGTCCGTCTCCGCCTCCACCACGTCGCAGGCCTCCCGCGTCGCGATGGTGGCCATGTTCATCCCCATCGCGTCCTTCGTGTCGTAGCGGAACCGGCAGAAGACGTTGTTGCCGACGACGTACGGCGTCACGTCCAGCAGCTCGCCGTGGCTCGTCGTCGACTCCGCGGCCTCGGCGAGCGCGGGCTCGTTGTCGCGGACCCAGGCGACGAGCGCCTCGGCCTCGGCGACGCCCGCGACCCGGAAGACGGGCGCGCGGGTCATCCCGCTCTTCGTCACCCGCGCGGTCGCGCCGCCGGCGTCCTCGACGACGGAGCAGCCGCGGTTGATCGACGCGACCAGGGCCCCCTCGGTGGTCGCCAGGGGGAGGTAGCGCTCGCCCGAGCGCGCGCCGCCGTCGATCGTCACCGGCCCGGCGACGCCGACGGGGACCTGGACGCCGCCGAGGGTGTTCTCGATGTTCGAGCCGTGGACCGCGTCGGCGTCGAACGCGTACTCGCCGAGGGGGTCGAGGTCGGCGTCGGTCGCCTCCGCGACGAGTAGCCGGCGCGCGGCGGCCGCGGCGTCGGCGTCGGCGTGGTCTTCCAGCTCGTGGAAGCGGAGGTCGCCGTCGCGGACCCGAGTCGCGAGGTCCGCGGGAGTCGGTTGCGACATGCCGGCTCCTCCTCGCGGCGGGCGCTAATGACTGTCGGTTCGGTGGCCTTCCGGTCGAGCGGAGCCGACGGGGACGGCGAGGAACGACCGCCTACCGGCCGACGAACCCGGAGAGCCGTTCCCGGAGCGACTCGCCGCCGAGCTTGAGGTAGTAGGCGTCGCCGCCGTCCTCGTAGTAGTCGTCGATGCGGCGGATCACCTCGAAGCCGAGGTGCTCGTAGAAGCCGAGCGCCTGCCGGTTCGTCGTGCGGGCGTGGCAGGTCACCGACCGGTGGTTCTCCGCGATGTCGGCGACCAGCCGCTCGGCGTGGCCGCGGCCGCGGTGGTCCGGGTGAACGGCGAGAAAGAGGATGTAGCCGTCCCGGCGGACGGAGGCGAACGCGACGAGCCGGTCGTTCTCGACGAGCAGATGGGCGGTGGATCGGCGGTACGCGTCGACGAAGAAGCCGCGTCGCTGTCGGAGGACGCCCTCCGCGGACCGAATGCGCTCTTTGAGCTCCCACGCGGCGGTCGCGTAATCGGACTCGCCGGGGGGGTCGGTCCGCTTCTCGACGTTGACGCTCACTGGGATGACCTAACACGCCAGCGGAATATAACTCCACCGCCAGCGGGGACCGTTGCGAGCGGCGATGCCACCGGCGAGCGCGGTTGCGAACGGCGACGCCACCGGCGAGCGCGGTTGCGGGGGCAGCCCTTCTCTCGGCGGGCCGGAGTCGATCCCCGCCGAATCCGCGACGGAAACGATTTTGTCGCAGTCGCGCGTGAAGACGGGTAATGACCGACGAGTCGTCGGGAGCCGAACTCCTCCGACGGGCGTTCCTCACGGGCGTCGCCGTCATCGTCCCCGCCGTCATCACGCTGATCGTCCTCACGTTCGTGTTCAACGCGGTGTACAACTACCTCGACGTGTTCTCGTCGGCGGTCGTCGCCGTGTCGCCCGGGAACGGGCTGCCGGTGATCAGCGTCATCTCTCGGGAACTCGCGATCGAGATCGCGACGCCGATCGTGTTCGTGGGCCTCATCCTCCTCATCGGCGCGGGCGTCGAGTCCTCGCGGTACGGCGAACGCGCCGTCGACTACGTCGACGACGCGGTCGAACGGCTGCCGGGCGTGGGCTCCGTCTACCAGGGGTTCCGGCAGATGAGCGACGCCATGCTGGACTCGGACGGCGGGAACTTCCGCGAGGTCGTCCTCGTCGAGTTCCCGACCGAGGACACGTACACGCTCGCGTTCGTCACCAGCGAGACGCCGGCCGTCATCGCGGACCACGCGGACAGCGAGGGCGAGGGGATGCGGACGCTGTTCATGCCGATGGCGCCGAACCCGGTGATGGGCGGCCACGTCGTCTTCGTCCCGGATCGGCGGGTAGTCGACGTCGAGCTGACCGTCGACGAGGGGATCCGCGCGCTGGTCACGAGCGGCGTCGCGCTAGAGGAGGTCGCGGCCGACCTCGACGACGTCGACTCGGGGGACCTCCGCGCCGGCGCGCCGGAGCGGACTATCGACGCGCGCTTCCCGGCCGACGAGCGGCCGGGGAGCGCCGAGGAGTCCCGCGCCGGGACCGAGGAGGGAAGCGACGAGCGGTATCGGCCCCGCGCCGGCGACGCCGGACTCGGCTCCGGGGACGGATCCGGCGGCGACGCCCGCGAGGGCGACGAGCGATGAGCCACGAACTGTGCGACCACACCGCAGACGTCGCCGTCGAGGCGACGGCCGACACGCTCTCGGCGCTGTTCGCGGCGGTCGCGGACGGCCTCACGGCCGCGAGCGCGGAGTCGATTCCGGCGGCCGGCGACCGGTTCGAACTCGCGGTCGCCGCCGAGAGCCGCGAGGCCCTGCTGTTCGACTATCTCGATCGGCTGATCTACGAGCGCGATGTCCGGCTCGTCCTCCCGGCCGACCACCGGTGTACGGTCGTCGAAGCGGAGGAGACGGACCGCCCGGACGGCTCCGGGGACGCCGAGAGGTGGCGGCTCGCGGCCAGCGCGCGCGGCGTCCCGCTCGACGCGGTGGCCGCCCGGGAGATCAAGGCGGTCACCTACTCCGAGATGGCGCTCGAACGCCGCGGCGACGAGTGGTACGCGTACGTCGTCTTCGACGTGTGAGGCCGCGAACCCCCGTCCGACGCCCGACCTGAAAAACCGTTATATTTATCGAGTGCGTTGCTAACGTATGTCGCACTCAGATCGGAGCGAGGGGAGCGAATCGCCCGCCCAGGGTCGGCGCTGGCGCGCGGGGGCGGTCGGCGGGCTCGTCGCCGGCGCCGCGATGGGCGCCGTGTTACATTTCGGCCTCGGGCTCATGTCGACGATCGGCGCGCTGATCGGGGTCGAGACGGTCCTCGCCGGGTGGGCCGTCCACCTGTTCAACAGCGCGCTGTTCGGCGGGCTGTTCGTCGCCGTCTTCGACCGGCCGTTCTTCGCCGACCTGCGCGGGGACGTCGGCGGGTGTCTCTCGCTCGGCGTCGCCCACTCCGCGCTGTTGGGCGTGATAACCGGCGGCCTGCTGTTGCCGGCCGCGATCGCGATCGAAGGCGCCACCTCGCTGCCGGTGCCGACGCTCCCGGTGCCGGGACTGACGGCCAGCTTCGAGTTCGGCGCGGTCATCGCGGTCGCACACCTGCTGTACGGGCTGGTGCTCGGACGGGTCTTCGCCGCGTTCACGCTCGCGGACGGTGAGATCGGCTGGCTCCCGATCGATCCGGTCGATCGGTGAGATCGCGGGCGAGCGGACGGCCTCGGCGCCCGCGGAACCCGACGGCCCCCGCGCCCCGCTGACGCAACGCCCTTGCCTCCCCGCGTCGAACGCCGGGTATGACCACGCGCGAGTTCGACGGGATCCGGCTGGAGAAGGTGCGCGAGCACGTCTGGGAGATCCCCCGCGGGGGCGAGATGAACGTCCCGGCGCGGGTCCTCGCCAGCGAGAGCCTGCTGGAGGAGATCGGCGACGACGACTCGCTTCAGCAGTTGAAGAACGCGACCCACCTGCCCGGCATCGTCGAGCCCGCCCTCTGTATGCCCGACGGCCACCAGGGGTACGGCTTCCCGGTCGGCGGCGTCGGCGCGATAGACGCCCGGACCGGCTGTATCTCGCCCGGCGCGATCGGCTACGACATCAACTGCGGCGTCAGGATGGTGAGAACGAACCTCACCTACGACGACGTGCGCGGCCGCGAGGAAGAGCTCGTGGACGCGCTGTTCGAGGCGGTCCCCGCCGGGCTCGGTGGCGGCGGCGTGATCGACGGCGACGCCGACGCGATCGAGGGCGCCCTCGAACGCGGCGTCGAGTGGGCGGTCGAGGCGGGGTACGGGATCGAGAGCGACCTCGCGCGCTGCGAGGACGAGGGGCGGCGCCCCGACGCCCGCCCGGAGTACGTCTCCCAGAAGGCGACCGACCGCGGGCGCAACCAGATGGGGTCGCTCGGCTCGGGCAACCACTTCCTGGAGGTCCAGCGCGTCACCGACGTGTTCCGGGAGACCGTTGCCGAGGCGTACGGCCTCGAGGAGGACGGGATCGTCGTCCTGATCCACTGCGGGAGCCGCGGGCTCGGCCACCAGACCTGTAACGACTACCTCCGCCGGATCGAGACGGAGCACGCGGACCTCGTCGCGGAGCTCCCCGACAAGGAGCTCGCGGCCGCGCCGGCCGGGTCGGCGCTGGCCGAGGAGTACTACGGCGCGATGGGCGCGTGCATCAACTTCGCGTGGGTGAACCGCCAGCTGATCACCCATCAGGCCCGCGAGACGTTCGGCGAGGTGTTCGACGCCGATCCGATCGCGGACCTCGGGATGGAGCTGCTGTACGACGTGGCGCACAACATCGCGAAGAAGGAGACGCACGAGGTCGGCGTCGACGCCGAGGGGCGCCCCGCCCTCGGTGACGAGGCGGTCGACCGCGAGGAGCGCGAGCTGTACGTCCACCGCAAGGGCGCGACGCGGGCGTTCCCCGCGGGCAACGAGGACGTGCCCGAGACGTACCGCGACGTGGGACAGCCCGTCATCATCCCCGGCAGCATGGGCGCCGGCTCGTACGTCCTCCGCGGCGGCGACGAGTCGATGTCGGTCTCCTTCGGCTCGACCGCCCACGGCGCCGGGCGGCTGATGAGCCGGACGCAGGCGAAACAGGAGTTCTGGGGCGAAGACGTCCGCGACGACCTCGAGGACGGCCAGCGGATCTACGTGAAGGCGCAGTCCGGCGCCACCATCGCGGAGGAGGCGCCCGGCGTCTACAAGGACATCGACGAGGTGATCCGCGTCAGCGACGAGCTCGGCATCGGCGACAAGGTCGCCCGCACCTTCCCCGTCTGTAACATCAAGGGGTGAGCCGGGCGCGACCGCCAGCGGGGCCGCTGCGCCGGGTCAGCGCTCCCGCTTCGCCGCGCGTCCGAGGTGCTCCTCGACGGCGTCGACCTTCTCCGCGGCGGTCCCGTCGCTCGTCCGCTTGTCGTCGATCTTCAGCACCGTCGAGACGCGGTCACCGTCGACGGCGTCGTGGGCGGCCGCCGCGGCCGCGAACAGCGTCTCGGCGTCGTCCGCCTCGATGACGGTCCCCATCGGGTTCGTCTCGTAGCTCACGTCGAACTCGTCGAGCGCGGCGACGGCCTTCGCCACCTCCTCGGCCATGCTGTCCTCGATAACCGGTGCGACGCTCAGCATCGCGATGGCTGTCATACCCGGGCGTGCGCCGCGGGCTCACTTAAGTGGTCGCGCGAGCGGTCGGCCCGCCGTCGACCCGCGAGCGGGGGCGTCGCCGCGCCCGCTCACTCCAGCGCGTCGCGGAGGAAGGAGAGCTGGTGACCGATCGCGCCCTCGAAGTCGTCCCCGAGGACCGAGAAGTGGTCCGCGGGCATGGTGACGACGGTCCCTCGCGAGAGCCCCTCGCCGGCGGCGGCGACCGAGTCGGCGTCGACGATCGCGTCGTCGGTCCCCGCGAGCAGCAGCGTCGGGGCGTCTATCTCGTCGAGCCGCGTCACGGGCCGGTAGCCGACCAGGCCGAGCAGCGACCGCGCGGGGGTCTCGTTGCGCCACGCCGACTCGCGGTCGACGAGGTCGAGGTACTTCCGCTTCGTCCCCGGCTCGGTGATCGCCGCGCACTCCTCCGCGCCGCCGACGATGGGGACCGTGCGGCCGCGACCGACTCGGTGACCGAGCAGGTCGCGGAGGCCCGCGACGCCGGAGCGGAGGAGGTACCGCCCGCCGCGCCGCGCGGCGACGGCGCGCCCGTCGAGCATCGGCACGAGCCCGACGACCGCGTCGACGTCGCGGCGCTCCGCGGCGAGCGTCAGGACGTGCGCGGCCGACAGCGACGCGCCCCACAGCACGAGGTCGTTCCCGACGCTGTCGACGCGCTCCGCGCGGTCGACCGCGCCCTCGTACGCCGCGCGCTGGCGGGCGAGGTCGACGGCCTGCGAGTCGCCGTCGGAGCCGCCGAACTCGGGGTGATCGAAGAGGAGCGCGGCGTAGCCCGCGTCCGCGAACCGCTCCGCGACGGCGGGGTAGCCGAAGGTCCGCTCCGCGCCGAGGCCGGGCGCCATCACGACGATCGGGGGGTCGTCCGCGTCGCCGCCGGGGAGGTACAGCGTCCCGCGACAGGTCGCGCCGTCGACGTCGAACGCGACCGCCCGGGTGGCGAACCGCTCGCGGGCCGGACGCGCGAGGCGGCGCTGCGCGCGGTTGACCGGATCGCGGCGGGTCACCGGTCGGCCTCCGCGTCGCTTTCGGGTCCGGTATCGGCCCCGCCCTCGCTCTCGCCGCCGGTCGCCGTGGCGTCCTCGCCCTCGGGACCGTCCGCGGGCTCGTGGCTCACGGTCTCTAACACGCGGCTCGAGAACTCCGTCTCGGATATCTCGTAGCTCATGAGCGCCTCGAACCACGCCGCCTCGGCTCGCCACGTCCCCAAGACGTCGCCGGGAGACCGAACGACCGTGCCCTCGACGCGGACCGGGTCCCACTCGTCGGCCTCCGCGCGGTCGATGAGCGCGTTGAGCGCGCGTCCGATCTCGCCGCGGTGGATCTCGCGGCCGGGGAACGCAGTCATGTACGTCAGCTCCAGCGGGTCGCCGCCGTCGATCGATTCGACGCTGACGCCGTAGCTCCTGAGCTCCGGCTCCAGATCGGCCGTCCGCTCGTCGCCGGTCATACCCGATCCGTCGGCGGGGCGGGATAAATCGGTACCGGCACGCGACGGAGACCCGTCTGGGGGAAGCGGAGCGCGTCGGGCAAAAGCCGCGGACGGGGGTGCGACCGCCGAAGGGCGGCCGCAGGTGGGTTGTCAGAGGCACACGATTGTCCCGCGCGGCCAGCCCACAATACTCCCCGGAGTGATATAAACGCTCGGGCCGGGGACCATTTATGCTGCTCCCGTTCTGTACCAAGTCACATGCTCACCGCGGCCGCGGCGGCGCTGGCGCGAACCGACGACGCGGCTGGCGTCGTCCTCGTGGGCGGCGCCGTGACCCTGCTCGCGTGGGTCCTGACGCCGCTGTGGCTCGTCGGCGTCCTCTTCGTCAGCCCGGCGGTCGCCGTCGCGGCCCCGGTCGCGCTCGCGCCGTCGCTCGTCGCGCGCGGCTACTTCGTCCGCGTCACGCGCCTCGCGGTCGAGGCCGGGAACGCGGACGGCGCGCCGTCGCTCGTCGCGTGGGGCGAGTTGGTCAGGGACGGCGCCAAGTCGGCGCTGCTGTCGGCCGTCCTCCTCGCACCGCTCGCTGGCGGCCTCGCGGTCGCCGGCGGGGGCGTCGCCGCGCTCGTCGGCGCGTACCTCCTCGCGTTCGCGTACGTCCGGCCGGCGGCGCTCGCCGCGTTCGCCGCGTCCGGGCGGCTCAGGGACGGACTGGATCCGCGGACGGTGGCCGGCGTGGCCGCGACCGGACCGTACGCCACCGGGTGGGCGCTCGCGGTCGGGGCGCTCGCGGTCGGCTACGCGGTCGCGGCGCCCGCGGCGCCGCTGGTCGTCGGGGTCGCGCTCGCGTTCGCGGCCCGCGTCGTCGCCCACGGGCTCTACGGACGAGGTGCGGCCGACGCCTTGGGGGGAGACGCGACGAGAGGCCCAGCCGCTCGGCCCGACCCCGACGAGCGCGGGGTTCACAGCACCGTCCGGTCGCCCGAGTCATCGCCGGTCCCGGTCGTGTCGGGCGACGGCGGGCGACCGATCCGGAGCGAGCCGTCGGCAGCGGTACAGGTCGGCCGCGCCGTCCCGATCGGTGACGGGAGCGACGGCAACGGAAACGACGGGACGGGTGCGGAGAAGGCGGCCGGGGCGAACGAGCCGGACGAAACCGGCTTCGAGTGGGGGTCGGTCCTGAACGACGCGGAAGACAAGAGTTGATACGGCCGCGAGCGAACCGACGGGCATGCGCATCTCCGAGCGGGGGTACGGCGAGGAGGGCCGGGAGCGGCTCACGCTGGTCCCCGAGAACGTGGACGACCTCTGGCACCTCGCGCACGTCCTCGAACCCGGGGACCTCGTCGAGGGCGACACCACCCGACGCATCCAGCGGAACGACGACCAGATGCGGGACACCGGCGGGCAGCGCGAGCACATCTTCGTCACGCTGGAGGTGGAGGACGTGGAGTTCGCGCGGTTCGCCAACCGCCTCCGCGTCTCCGGGGTCATCGTCGGCTGCTCGCGGGAGGACCAGCTCAACGCCCACCACACGCTCAACGTCGAGGAGCACGACGAGATAACCGTCGAGAAGCATTTCAAGCCGGACCAGACCGAGCGGCTTCAGGAGGCGACGGAGGCCGCGGAGAACCCCGACGTGGCCATCGCGACCGTCGAGGAGGGCGCGGCCTACGTCCACACGGTCCAGCAGTACGGCACCGAGGAGTACGCCTCGTTCACGAAGCCGACCGGGAAGGGCGAGTTCTCCCGGCCGCGCGAGGAGCTGTTCGCGGAGCTGGGCGAGGCGCTCGCGCACCTCGACGCCGACGCCGTGATCCTAGCGGGACCGGGGTTCACCAAGCAGGACGCGCGCGACTACATCGACGAGGAGTACCGCGACCTCTCGGACCGGATCACCACCGTCGACACCTCCGCCGCGGGCGACCGCGGCGTCCACGAGGTACTCAAGCGCGGCGCGGTCGACGAGGTCCAGAAGGAGACTCGCATCTCGAAGGAGGCGAGCCTCATCGACGAGCTGACCGAGAACATCGCCAAAGAGGAGAAGGCGACGTACGGCCCCGACGACACCGCCGAGGCCTCCGAGTTCGGCGCGGTCGAGACGCTGCTCGTCGTCGACGAGCGCCTCCGGACGGAGCGGCAGGGGGACGGCGACTGGGAGATCGACGTCAACGAGGTGATCGAGTCGGTCGAGCGGCAGGGCGGCGACGTGGTCGTCTTCTCCTCGGAGTTCGCCCCCGGCGAGCAGCTCGCCAACCTCGGCGGTATCGCCGCAATCTTACGCTACCGGCTCCAGTGAGCGGCTGACAGTCGAAATGCGGTGGCGCGTGCCTGCGAGGCCGCCCCGCGGCCGAGCAGCACGCGCGAGGGAGTCGGCCGCCCGGAGCGAAGCGGAGGGCGGCCGACGAGGCTGGGGAGGTGTGAGGTGCTGGGCGGTGCGGGGCGGGACTCGAAGGGGCAGCCGCGAGGGAGGCGCAGGCGACGCAAGCACTGGAAGGAGCGAGTGTAACGAGCGACTGAAGCGCGCAGCGAGCGTGCGCCTCCCTCGCGGCTGGGGCTTCGGCGGTCGTGTTCGAGTCGGTGAGCACGTATCACATAGCGGCCGAGCCTTCGGTGGCTCGGCCCACGAGCCGTCCGCTACGAAAGCAGTCACGTATAGCGGCCGTGACCTTATGAGAGCGCGTCGCCAACCCCGGGTCGATGGCGGACCGATCCGGCGGTGACGGGAGCGTCTCGACGACCGCCGACCCCGAAAGCGCCGACGACGTCAACGGCGATCCGATCTCGGCCGACGCCGAGGCCCTCCCCGACGACCTCGACGATGCGGGCGTCGACGAGGCGGTGAAACGGCGGCTCCGCGAGGCGTACCTCAACGACGAGGAGAACGTGCTGATCGTCACGCGGGTGCGCTCCGTCGGCAACCGCGTCGCCGTCGAGATGCGCCCGCCCCACGGCGACGCGACCCACACTGAGCGGTTCGACGCGCCCCGCGACGGGTCGCTTCGGGAGTCGAAAAAGTTCCTCGAATTTCTCGAGGCTGCGGGCGTCTCGCCGCTGGACGTCGACGAACTCGTCGGGACCCGGGTGCCGGCGACGTACGACCCGGAAACCGGCTGGCGCGTCGACCCAGAGTACCGCGGCGAGTCGGCGGAAGGCGGCGAAAACCGGTTCGCGGCGGCCCGCGAGTGGCTCTGGACCTACCGGGCGTGGCTCCTCGCGGCGCTGCTCGTCGGCGGCGAGTTGGCGTTCGTCGCGGTGATCATCCTCGTGTACGCCTGAGTCGAAGTCGCGGCGCGTCGGCTCAAAGCACGCGGAGTCGGTACCCCTCGGCGGCGGTCTCGTCGGTGACGCGCCCCGCATCCAGCGCCGCGTCGAGGACCTCGGCGACGAACTCCTTCGGCACCTCGACGCCGATGAAGTCGGTGCCTTCGCGCGCGGTCGTGAGCCGTGCCATTGTTCGCTTCGTACCGTCGTCGTTATAGACGCTCCCGACGCGCTCGCCGTCGCGGAGGAACCGCAGCGTCACGTCGGTCGGTTCGAGCGCGTCGAAGCGTACCTCGAACACCCGGTCGTCGCTCTCCAGCCGCGCGAGGATCGCGCCGTCGTGTTCGACCGCAGTAGTCTCCATACGTCGCCTACGCGCTCGACACACATAACGGCGACACGCGGTCGACGGTCGCGCTCGGGCGTCAGTCCGAGTCCTCGGCGTCCAAGTAGCCGATCACCGCCTGCGGCGCCACGACGGAAACGAATATCAGCACGCCGATCAGGAGGTCGTCGCTCAGGCTGGTCGCGACGCGACCGCCGTACGCCAACGCCAGCCCGGCAGCCATGAACAGGAGGACGACCGCGTTCTCTCGGGAGACCATGCGCGTCGCTGACCGCTCGAACGACAAATACTCTGTGGGGCGGTACTCGACGCCGCGCCGCTCACTCGACGGTCGGCGCCTCCTCGTCGGTCGTCCCCGGGATCTCGAGTTCGATCTCGAGCGCCCGTTCGCCGTACCCCTCGTACTCGACCTCGAGTTCGACGGGCTCGCCGAACGAGAACGGGAGCGTCCACTCGTCGCCGGTGAGGGTGAGCTCGTCGCCCTCCTGAAGCTGCTCGCCGACTTCGACGAGGAAGCGGCCGGCCTCGGCGGCAGTCAGGCGGTACTCCTGTTCGAAGTCTCGGCCCTCCCTGATGAGGGTCAGGTCGTCTTCGGGCTCGTCTCGCGAGTCGGTGTCCGTCGCTGTCATCCCCCGCTGATTGCCGGCGCACGCGAATAAGCCGTGCGGTGAGGGGGTCGACCGTGCGGTGAGGAGCCTCGACCGCGCTCGTCACTTCCCCCAGAAGGGGTCGCGCTTGCGGCGCGTGTCGAGGTACCCCTGGAGCGCCTCGCGCTCGTCGGCGGTGATCTCCTCCTTCAGTTCCTGTTCTAAGATCTTCGCGTGTTTCTCGGGCACCTCGGTCCAGAGCGTGTCGCCCTCCTCGATGTCGCGGCCGACGGTCGGCCCGTCGATGGCGATGCTGACGCGCTCGCCCGAGCGCGCCTCGTCGACGTCCTCGCCCTGCTTTTGAATCCCGGAGAGGCCGCCGACGCGCTCGAACTCGTTGCCCTCGAAGAAGCCGACGTTGCGGTTGTTCTGGAGCGTGCCGGAGATGATCTCGACGCCGACGACCGCGGGGTCGTTCTGCCGGAACGTGTGGTCGGGGAGGATGCGGAAGCGGGCGGGGCGGACGACCTTGTCTAACACCGTCTCCTGTTGCGCGCGCTGCTTCTCCTCGACGTAGCGCTCGTAGTCCTCGACCAGCTGGTAGATGACCTCGTTCTTGAACAGCTTCACGTCCGCGTTCTCGAGGTCGGACTCGGCGTTCTGGAGGAGGTCGACGTTGAACCCGAGGATCGCCTTGTGCTCGTCCTGGTTGGCGGTCTCCGCGACCGCGATGTCGCGCGGCGCGATGTCGCCGACCTCGGCGCGGAGGATGGGGACCTCGGCCTCGCGGAGGGCGTTCGCCATCGCCTCCAGCGAGCCGAGCGTGTCCGCCTTGACGACGACGCCGTTGTCGGCCGTCTCGACCTCGATCTCCGCCAGTTCCGCCTTCACCTCCTCGACGACCTCGTCGACGGTGCGGTCGCGGACGACGCGGACCGGCGCGCCCGCCATCGCCTCGTCGAGGTCGGGCGCGGCGATCTTCACGCCGGCCGCGGCGCCGATCTCCCCGACCTTCTCGAACTCCTTTTCGGTGCGGATCTCCGCGAGGGGGCGCGGGCGGAGCAGCGCGCGGACCTCGGTGACGATCGGCTCGTCTTGCCCCCCGACGACGACGGTGTCGCCGTTGCGGATCACGCCGTCGTAGACGACGGTGTCGACGGTGGCACCGAACCCGCGCTCGTCTTTCACTTCGAGGACCGTCCCCTCGCCCGGCCCCGTGACGTCGATCGCCATCTCCTCTTTCATGAACCGCTGGGAGAGGCCCATCAGGACGGTGAGGAGGTCCGGAACGCCCTCGCCGGTGAGCGCCGACAGCGGGACGACGCCGATGTTCTTCTGGAAGTCCTGGACGCGCCAGTAGAGGTCCGCGGAGAACCCGGCGTCGGAGAGCTGACCGATGATCTCGTAGAGGTTCTCGTCGAGCATCGACTTCGCGCGCTCGGACTGCGCCTCCATGCTCCGCTGGATCGGCTCGCCGTCCTGCGGGTTCCACCCGGGCGTCGTGTCGACCTTGTTGGCGGCGACGACGAAGGGGGTGCCCGTCCGGCGGAGGATGTCGATCGCCTCCTCCGTCTGCGGCTGGAAGCCGTCGTTGACGTCGACGACGAGTACCGCGATGTCGGCGAGCGCGCCGCCGCGGGCGCGCAGCGTCGAGAAGGAGTGGTGGCCCGGCGTGTCGATGAACAGCAGGCCGGGGAGGTCGAAGTCGGACGGGTCGATGAGCTCGCCCGCCATCCCGGAGATGGTGTCGAGCGGGATGTCCGTCGCCCCGATGTGTTGGGTGATCGCGCCGGCCTCGCCCTCGCTGACGGCGGAGCCGCGGATCGTGTCGAGCAGGCTCGTCTTGCCGTGGTCGACGTGGCCCAGCACGGCGACGATGGGGGTTCGCAGGGTGTCCGCGTGTGTGTGGTCGGTCATATGTGATCGCCCCGAGAAGGTTATACCGTCTCTTCCGCCCGGCCGTCAGTTAAGCCTTTCAAAATGCCGCGACGAACCGCGACGGCGGAGCCGGACCGTCCGGTCGTGGTTCGGCCGGTCGTGGTTCGGCCGGTCGTGGTTCGGCCGGCGACGAGCGCTCTCGCGTCGGTCGCCCGTCCGACGCCCCGTGGCGTTTAATACCGTCGCCCGGGACCGTGAGGTATGGTCGACATCCTCGCGGAGAACCTCTCCGGGAAGGCGGTAATGAGCGCCGACGGCACCGAACTCGGGGACCTGTACAACATCACGATGAACCTCGAGTCCGGAGAGCTGAACCACCTCCTCGTCAGCCCGCACGAGCAGCTCAGGCCCGAGCGCGTCGACTTCGAGGTCGACGAGATGGGGCGGCTCCGCGTCCCGGTCGCGAACGTCCAGGCGGTGAAAGACTACATCGTCGTCGCCCGCTGATGCAGGTCCTCGACTCGTCCGCGTTCATCCACGAGTACACGACCGACGACGACGTTGTCTCCATCCCGGCGGTCCACGACGAGCTCACCGGCGAGGTTGCCCTCCGCTTCGACGCGATGGAGGGTTCCGGAATGACCGTCCACGTCCCGGCGCCGGAGGCGGTCGACCGCGTCCGCCGCGCCGCGAAGGGGTCGGGCGACGCCGCGGAGCTGTCCGACACCGACGTCCGGCTGATCGCGACCGCCTTAGAGCTTCACGCGACGCTCGTCACCGACGACTACGCGATGCAGAACGTCGCCGAGCGGCTCGACCTCCCGGTGGAGGCCATCGCCCGCGACGGCATCTCCGAGGAGCGCGAGTGGCGCTTCCAGTGCGTCGGCTGTAACCGCACCTTCGACGAGAACAAGGAGCGGTGTCCGATCTGCGGCAGCGACCTGACGCGGAAGAACCCGGCGTGAGCGGGCCGAGAGCGTAGCGACGTCCGAACTGAAACTGATTCTGCGTGCCGGCGTCCCGCGGGCGACCGACCGATTGAACAGGCGCCCCGCCGACCGCTCGTCATGAACGCCTTCGAGGAGCTGTCGCCGGACGCGCTCCGCGCCGGACGGGCGGACGCCGTCGACGACGCCGTCGCGACGGCGCTGGCCGCCCACCCGCTCGACGGGGTCGAGACCGAGTATCCGCACTATCAGGGGGTCGTCGAGGGGGCGGAGGCGCCGCCGCGTCCCGCCGAGAGGCACCCGGTCTTTTACGGCTGTTTCGACTGGCACTCCGCGGTCCACAGCCACTGGGCGCTCGTCCGCGCGCTGCGGCTCGTCCCGAGTCACCCGAACGAGGCCGAGATCGCGGCGGGCATCGAGGGGCGGCTGACCCCCGAGAACGTCGCCCGCGAGGTCGCGTACCTCGACGAGAACCCCGGCTTCGAGGAGCCGTACGGCCGGTCGTGGCTGCTGCGGCTCGCCGCCGAGCTCGCCCTGTGGGACGACCCGCGCGCCGACGCGTGGCGCGAGGCGCTCCGCCCGCTGGAGGACCGAGTCCGCCGCGGGACCCGCGAGTCGTTCCTCGAGATCGACCGCCCGCACCGCGTCGGCACGCACGGCAACACCGCGTTCGCGCTCGCCGGCGTCCTCGACTACGCGCGGGTCGTCGGCGACGCCGACCTCGAACGCGAGGCCGAGGCGACGGCGCGCCGGCTCTACGGGGACGACACCGCCGCGGTCGTCGGCGCGGAGCCGGTCGGGTGGGACTTCCTCTCGCCCGCGCTGACGGAGGCGGACCTGCTGCGCCGCGTCCTCGATCCCGACCCGTTCGCGGCGTGGCTCGACGGCTTCCTCCCGGACCTCACCGCGCCGCCGCACGACGCGCTGCTGTCGCCCGTCGACGTCGAACCGGACGAGGGCGACGGCGCCGCGATACACCTGATCGGCCTCAACGTCTCCCGGGCGTGGTGTCTCGCGGGGCTGGCTGACGCGCTGGCAGAGGGGGACGGACCGGCGGCGGCCCGGCTCCGCGAGCCGCTGGACGAGGCGGCGCGCCGTCACGCCGAGGCGGGGGCCGCGGACGTGCTCACCGACGACTACGCGGGGTCGCACTGGCTCTCCTCGTTCGCGCTGTACCTGCTGACGCGGCGCGAGGACGGGATCGCGCCGGGGGCGTGTTAGTCGGCCCCCGTGGAGTCCGCGGCGTCGCCGTCGATCCGACCGCCCGAGTCGCCGTCGCCCGGACCAACGCCGTCGCGTTCGGTGATACCGAGGGCGTCGTCGGAGAGGTCGCTCCCGTCGAGCCGGGGGACGCGCTCGCGAAGCCGAGCGGCCGCGGCGCGGGCCTCCGCGAACTCCACCTCGGCCAGCGCGCGCACCAGCGCGGCGGCCCGCTCCGCCCGGGCCCGCTGCCACGACTCCTCTCGCGACTCGTAGGTGCGGATCGCGCGCAGGAAGTCGGCCTCGGAGAACTCCGGCCAGTACGGCGCACAGAAGTAGACGGCGGCCTCGTTGCCGTTCGCGTGCCACGGGAGGAAGTTCGAGGTGCGCTCGTCGCCGCCGGTGCGAACGATCAGGTCCACGTCGCGGATCGGGCGGTCGTACAACCGGGATTCGACGGCATCGATGTCGACGTCTTCCGGGTCCATCTCGCCGGCCTCGACGTCGCGGGCGATGGCGCGCGCGGCGTCCAGCAGCTCGGTCCGGCCGCCGTACGCCAGCGCGACGTTGAGCGTGAAGCGGTCGTTGTCGGCGGTGCGTCGCTCCGCGTAGTCGACCGCGTCGCGGACGCGGGGCGGGAGCCGGGGCACGTCGCCGATGGCCCGGACGCGAACCCCCTGCTCGTGGACGCGGTCGGCGTCGGCGAACTCGCGCAGCTTGTGTTCCAACAGGTCGAAGAGGGGTTCCAGCTCCTCGTCCGGGCGAGCGAAGTTCTCGGTGGAGAAGGCGTAGAGGGTGAGCTCCGAGACGCCGAGGTCGGCGCACCAGTCGAGGACGCGCTCGGTGGTGTCGGCGCCGGCGCGGTGGCCCTCGGGCGCGTCGTCGCCGCGCTCGCGGGCGTACCGCCGATTGCCGTCCTGGATGACGGCGACGTGGTCGGGGACGTCGTCGATCTCACGGCGGAGGTGTCGCCGGTACGCGCGCCCGACGAGCCCGCGGAGTCGGTCCAGCATCTTCCCTGACACAGACGGCTGAGCGGTATGTACTTTTACCCTCCGAGTCCCTCTCGCCTCCACGGATGGAGGCCGCGTACGTCTTCCGCGTCGGCGTCCGGCTGGATCCGCCGGCCGCAACCGTCGACCCCGATCGGTTCGAGACGACGATGGAGATACCCGCGGACGACCCCGGAACCGACGGCTGGCTCTTCTTCCGCGACCGGCTGTGGCGCGGCGAGATCGGCGACGAGCCCTCGTTCCGGCGGCCGGCCGAGGAACGGCTGGGGATCGCGGACGCCGCGGGCGTCGAAGTCGCCGCAGCCGACTTCCGCGAGCTCCGGACCGACGAGGCGTACCTGGACGCGCTGAAGGCGGCGGTCGCCGACGACCTCGGCCGGTTCAACGCCGACTCGGTCGACGAGGTCCTGCGCAAGTACCTCGGTTCGTCCGTCCACGTGCGGGAGTGAGCGGTGACCCTCTGAACAGGACCAGGCGGACGGCCGCGGCCGCGACCCGGGCAACCGAACCCGCAACGCACTTGCCGGCCCCCGACGTACGGTGAGGTCGATGGCCCTCGCCGACTACGATTTCCACCTCTTCGACCTCGACGGGACCCTCGTCGACGCCGAGTGGGAGTACACTCGGACGGTGTTCGACCGCGTCGGCGACCGGCTGGGCCGCGAGTTCTCCGACCGCGAGGCCCGCGTCCTCTGGAACGGTCTCGGCGGCTCCCGCGCCGAGACGCTCCGCGAGATGGGGGTCGACCCCGACGCGTTCTGGCCCGCGTTCCACGCCGTGGAGGACCCGGTCGCCCGCGCGGAGGCGACGTACCTCCACGACGACGCCGCGCGCCTCCTCGACCGCGTGAGCGAGGTCGGCGGCCCGACCGGCCTCGTGACCCACTGTCAGGAGTTCCTGGCCGAGCCCGTCCTCGACCGCGTCGGCCTCGACGGCCGGTTCGACGCCGTCGTCTGCTGTACCGACGAGACGGGCTGGAAGCCCGATCCCGGTCCGATCGAGGCCGCGATGGGCGAACTCGGCGTCGACCCGAACCGGGGCCGCGGCTACTACGTCGGCGACGGCGAGAGCGACGTGGCGGCCGCCTGGAACGCCGGTCTCGACGCGGTCCACGTCGAGCGCGTCGGCCGCGACGAGCGCGGGCGGTGTATCCTCGGCGACCGGCGCGTCGACCGGCTCGACGAACTGGTGGACGCGTCGTGAGCGATTTGTTGCGTTCCGGGGCGAGGCGCGACCCATGACGAAGTGGTTCCACAGCGGCCGGCGCCGCGACCTCTGCGCGCTGCTGTACGACCACGGCGAGCTGCGCGCGCAGTCGCTGAAGAGCCGGCTCGAATCCCACTACGACGAGCGGATCGACCCCGGCTCCTTCTACGGGACCCTCTCCGCGCTGGTCGAGGCCGGCTACCTCGACCGCCGAACCGAGGGCATCGCGGACGTGTACGCGCTCACCGAGACGGGCGAGACAGCGCTGCTCGACCACTACGCGTGGCTCGGCGATCGGATCGAGGGAGGCGGAGGGCCGGGGGCGCGAGGCGCGAACCCGCCGACGGACGGCGGCGGTTCGGACCTCAACGATTAACAACTCCGGCGGCGTGAGTTAATATATGACGGTCGTCAGCGTGTCCATGCCGGAGGAGTTGCTCAATCGGATCGACCGGTTCGCCGACGAACACGGGTACACCGGCCGCAGCGAGGTCGTTCGCGAGGCCTCTCGGAACCTCCTCGGGGAGTTCGAGGACGCCAAGCTGGAGGACCGGAGCCTGATGGCCGTGGTGACGGTGCTTTTCAACTACGAGACGACGAACGTCGAAGAGCGGATGATGCGGCTGCGACACGAACAGGAGGGGATCGTCGCCTCGAACTTCCACAGCCACGTGGGGTCGCAGTACTGTATGGAGCTGTTCGTGCTGGAAGGCGAGCTGGCGGAGATATCGACGTTCGTCGGGAAGGTCCGCGCGACGAGGGACACGCTCACGGTCGATTACAGCGTCACGCCCGTCGACGAGTTCGGCGCCGGCGCGCTCGGAGAGGGGCACGCGCACGGACCCGGGCCGGACGACGAGACCGCTGCCACCGAGGAAGACTGAGGGCGGCGCGGGTCAGGCGGTCCGGACCGCGCTGTCTCGGTCAGGCGGTCCGCGGGCGGACGGACTCGAGCGCGGCGTCGAAGTCCTCGCCGGTAATTCCGACCTCGTCGGCGTGGTCGTTGGCCGCCTCGCCGTGTTCGTCTGCGACGCGCTCGATTGCGCGCATCGCGGCCGCCCGCGACAGCGAGGCGATCTCCGCGCCGGAGTACCCCTCGGTCTCGTCGGCGACCCGCTCCAAGTCCACGTCGTCGGTCAACGGCTTCTCGCGGGTGTGGACCTCCAGGATCTTGCGGCGCGCCTCGCGGTCCGGTTCGGGCACCTCGACGTGGGTCTCCAGGCGGCCGGGGCGGAGCAGCGCGGGATCGAGCGCGTCCCGCCGGTTGGTCGCCGCGAGAACGACGAGGTTCGGGTTGTCGCTGGCGCGGTCGAGCTCGGTCAACAGCTGCGAGACGACCCGCTCGCTCACGCCGGAGCCGTCGCCGCCTGCCGCGTCGCGGTCGGTCGCGACCGCGTCGATCTCGTCGAAGAAGACGATCGCCGGCGCGGCCTGGCGGGCGCGGTCGAACAGCTCGCGGACCGCCTTCTCCGACTCGCCGACGTACCGATCGAGCAGTTCGGGGCCGGCGACCTGGATGTAGTTGACGCCGCTCTCGCCGGCGATGGCGCGCGCGAGCAGCGTCTTCCCGGTGCCCGGCGGCCCGTGGAGGAGGACTCCGGTCGGCGGGTCGGCGCCGGCCGCGTCGAACAGCGGGCCGTACGACAGCGGCCACGTGACGGCGCGTTCCAGCTCCGCCTTCGCGTCGTCGAGGCCGCCGACGTCGGCGAAGTCGGTGGTCGGCTGCTCGGCGACGTACTCGCGCATCGCGCTCGGCTCGACGTTCGCGTGGGCGGCCTCGAAGTCCGCCTTGCCGACGGTCACGTCGTCGAGCGCGCGCGAGTCGGACTCCCGTGCGCGGCGGAGCGCGGTCATCGCCGCCTCCTGGGCGAGCCCCTCGATGTCGGCGCCGACGAACCCGTGCGTGCGGCTCGCGATCCGATCTAAGTCCACGTCGTCCGCGAGCGGCATCCGCCGCGTGTGGACGTCGAGGATCTGCCGACGGCCCGCCTCGCCGGGGACGCCGATCTCGATCTCCCGGTCGAACCGCCCGCCGCGCCGCAACGCCGGGTCGATCGTGTCGACGCGGTTGGTCGCCCCGATGACGATCACGTCGCCGCGGGCGTCGAGCCCGTCCATCAGCGAGAGCAGCTGGCCGACGACGCGGTTCTCCACGTCGCCGCCGTCGTCGCGCTTGCCCGCGATCGAGTCGATCTCGTCGAAGAAGACGATCGCAGGGGCAGCCTCGCGGGCCTCCGCGAACTTCTCGCGGAGCTTCTCCTCGCTCTCGCCCTTGTACTTCGACATGATCTCCGGCCCGTCGACGGTGACGAACGTCGCGTCGACCTCGTTGGCGACGGCGCGGGCGATCAGCGTCTTCCCGGTGCCCGGCGGCCCGTGGAGGAGGACCCCCTTCGGCGGGTCGATCCCGAGCCGGGTGAACACCTCCGGCTCGGAGAGGGGGAGCTCTATCGTCTCCCGGACCAGCTCCAGCTCCTCGTCGAGGCCGCCGATGTCCTCGTAGGTCGCGCCCGCGGTGTGTTCGGCCGGCGGGGAGTCACTGGCCTTCGGGCGCGCGCCGTCGCCGGGCGGGTCGGCCCCCGAGCCGGCGCCGGTCGCGGGTCCTCCGGCGCTGTCGCCCCGGGTCTTCGCCGGCGCGTCGGCGTCGCCGCTCGCCGGCTCCGCGTCGCCCTCGTACTCGACGGACACGTCGGTCGAGGACGTTATCCGGACCGTCCCCGCGGGCGCGGTCCGGGCGACCACGAAGCGGAGCCCGCCGAGCCGCTCGACGTGGACGGCCTCCCCCTCGGTGACGGGGCGGTCCCGGAGCTCGCGGGAGAGCGCCCGTTCGACCACCTCGCGGCTCACGTCGACCTCGGCGAGGCGGCCGGGAGCGGTCAGCGTCACGCGCTCCGCGTCGGAGACGTCGACGGGGGCGATGGCGACGGTGTCACCGACCTTCACGCCGGCGTTCGCGCGGGTGTCGGCGTCGATGAGCACGGTGCCGTCGGCGGCGTCCGGGCCGCCGGGCCACACCTTCGCGACCGCGGTGCGCTCGCCGCGCACCTCGACCGTGTCGCCGCTGAGGAGGGCGAGCCGCTTGCGGGCCGACTCGGGGAGCCTGGCGATGCCCCGGCCCGCGTCCCGCTTCTCGGCGGCACGCACCGTGAGCCGGAGCCCTGCGGTGTCGTTCATACCGCGTCGTTCTCGCCGGCGGCTCTTTACGCTTGTCCGGTCCCCTCCCCGTCATCGAACCGCGGTCCCGCGAGTCCCGACCGCAACCCCCTTCCCTCGGCCGGCCGCGATGGCTGGTATGCAACCGACCGGCCACCTGCGGGGCGACGCGGTCCGCGTCGGCGGGGACGCCCGCCAGCGCTTCTACGACGCCCGGGGATACGGGCGACCGCTCGACGGCGACGAGATCGCGCTCTCGCGGGTCGAGGCCGCCCACCTGCTGTTCCGCGGCGACCTCTCGGGGATAACGCTGAGCGATGGGTCGGATCCCGTCGGCTTCGAGCGCTTCTTCGTCGCGAGCGCGGCCGCGGCCGACCGCTTCGCGGTGCGCTTCCTCGTCTACTCGGACCTCCGCGACCGCGGCTTCTACCTGTCGCCCGCCCGGGAGCCGTGGCCGGGCTGGAGCGACGCGCCGGGCGACGCGGTCGACTTCGTCGCCTACGAGCGCGGCGAGACGCCCGACACGGGCAACGTGAAGTACCCGATCCAGGTCGTCGGCGAGCGCGGATCCGTCGCGACCGCGGGGCTCGCGGGGCGCACGCTCGCCGTCGTCGACGAGGAGTCGGACATCACCTACTTCGCGGCCGAGGAGGGTCGCATCGACGGCGCGACCGACTACGATCCCCCCGCCGACCTGACCGGCGCCCTCCTCGCCGACCGCGTCGTCGTCTGGGACGCCCCCGAGAGTCTCTACGAACACGGCTTCTACGGGCGACCGCTCACCGGGCGGGCCGCGAACGTCGAGGGCGCGCTCCAGCTCTCCCTCGTCGAGGCCGCGTCGCTGGCCGCGGACGGCCGGCTGTCGCTGACGGCGTCGGTCGCGGGTGCCGACGACGGCTCGGAGACGGACGCGAGCGAGACCCCCGCCGCGGCCGCCCGGATCGTCGCCCGCGGCCGCGACGTCGAGGGCGAGCGCTTCGACCGCCGACTCGTCGTCTACCGACGCCTGCGGGCGGCCGACGCGGTCCCGAAGACCGGTTTCAAGTTCGGCGCCGACTTCCGGACGTACCTGGACGTGGAGACGGTCGAGGACCTCCCGCACTCCGAACACCTCGTGCGCGTGGTGGGTCCGGACCACGAGTTCTCGCCCCGCGAACTGTCGCTCGACGTGCGGCTCGCGGGGGGCGTCCGGAAGGAGATGGTGTTCGCGCTGACCGCGGAGGGGAACGATCACCCGGGAGACGGCGGTAACGCGGCCCGCGACGCCGACGTGGAGTGGCTCTCGGTTGACCGCCTGACGCCGTGACCGCCCGGGAGTCCGATCCGCAGTCGCCGTCCGCTCGGATCGAATCGGATCGACCGGAGGCTGGAGCCGTTCCGGTCGGAGTTCCCTCCAGAACCGGATCTAATACTTTATAACGGAAAACGACCCTCGAACTACCCATGGACGATTCCTCCATGTTCCCGTCGGAGTCGAGCGCGTACGATATCTCGACCGTCGACCTCAGCGACGACCGGTACGAGGTCAAACAGTCGATGGTTCGGAACAAGTACACCGTCCGCGACGGCGCCGGTGACGTCGTCCTCCGCGGGAAACAGAAGATGTTCAAGCTGAAAGAGGAGTTCCCGTTCGTCACCGGCGACGACGAGGACGCCTTCTCGGTGAAGGCGGGCGGGATTATGGACATCGGCGGGAACTACGCCATCACCGACGCGGGCACCGGCGAGGAGGTCGTGGTCCTAGACGAGGACTACTCGCTGTTCGTCGAGAACTGGACGATCCGCGACCCCGAAACGGGGGAGGCGCTGGCGACGATCGAGTCGAAGAACAAGCTGCTGTCGGCGCTCCGTCACCTCGTCGGCGCCGCGAACCTCATCCCGAACAAGTACGAGATATTCGACGCCGACGGCGGCCACGTCGGCGACATCGAGGGGAAGTTCTCGCTGCGCGATGCCTACACGGTCACCATCGACGACGCGAGCGACGTGCCGAAGGAGGCGGTGATCGCCGCCGCGTGTATCCTCGACGCCTTAGAGAACCAGTAGGACGACCCGAGCGCGAGGCGTCACGCCCCGAGGCACAGCGGACCCGCTCGGGCCCCTACCCTGCCGTCACTTCACGTCGGAACTCGACGCGCGCGACAGCAGGTAGACGGCGACGCCGCCCAACAGGAGGTCGAGTCCCGCCAGTACGGCAACGCCGGGAGCGACGCCGTCGAGCGTCCCGCCGAACCACGAGACATCGATGACGGTCATCACGTCTCGGTCGACCATGAGCGAGCGCGCGGCGTCGACGCCGTAGGTGACGGGGTTAAAGCGCGCGAACGTCTGGATCCAGCCGGGGAGCGCTCCGAGCGGGAGGAACGCGCTCGACAAGAACAGGAGGGGGAACTGCAACAGGTTCGCGCCGATGATCGTCGACTCCTGATCGCGTGTGAGAAGCGCTAACGCGTTCGAGAAGGCGACGAACCACAGCGAAAACAGGATCCCGACGGCAACGATGCCGACGACGCCGACCACCCCGCTGACCACCTCGGCGCCGAGCGCGACGCCGAGGCCGATGATGATCGCGATCTGGACGGCGATCCGGAACACCTCGGCGGCGGTCTTGCCGACGAAGACGGCCGTGCGGTTCATCGGCGTGACGAGCACCTTCTCGAACATCCCGTTCTCGATGTCGTTGACCAGCCCCACGCCGGAGGTTATCGCCGCGGCGAGCGCCACCTGAACGGCGATCGCGGGCACCAGATACGTCTCGTAGCTGATCCCCGGGATCCCCTGATTCACCGCGCCGCCGGCCACCGTACCGAACACCTCCGTGAACAGCACGAGGAAGATGATCGGCTGGACGAGCGACACGACCAGCACGAACGGGTTGCGGACGGCCTTCAGATTCCACCGTTTGAAGTTCACCCACACGTCGCCGAAGAACGAGTTTCCGGAGCCGACGGGACCGCGGCCGTCGGTGGCGGCGCGGGTCTCGTCGGTGGCAGCAGTCGCTCCGTCCGCGGACGCGACCGCTCCGTCGCCGTCGGAGCCGCTCATCGCGACCCCTCCGCGTCCGCCTCGCTCGGCTCGTCGGCGTCGAGCTCTTCCCCGGTGATCGCGAGGAACACGTCGTCGAGGGTCGGCGCCCGGATGTTGAAGCCGGTGACCGTCAGGTCCGCGTCGCGGAGCGCGACGAGCAGGTCGGTTCCGTGCTCGCGGGCCGTCTCGGCGGTGACGCTGATCCCCTCGTCCGTCTCGGTCACGGACGCGTCCGCGAAGGCCTCGAACTCCCTCGCGATCGTCGCGGCCCGCGAGGACGCGTCCCCGTCGGCTTCGAGTTCCACGTCGAGCACCTCGCCGCCGACCTCGCGTTTCAGGTCTGCCGGACTCCCGTCGGCGACGATCTCGCCGTCTAAGATCACCGCCAGTCGGTCACAGAGCTGGTCGGCCTCCTCGAGGTACTGCGTGGTCAGGAAGATCGTCGTGCCGAGGTCGTTGATGCGTCGGAAGTACTCCCACAGCCGGTTGCGGGCCTTCGGGTCGAGTCCCGTCGTCGGCTCGTCGAGGAAGACGAGCGGCGGCCGGTGGACCAGCGCGGTCGCGGCGTCCAGCCGCTTTTTCATCCCGCCGGAGAACTCCTCGGACCGCTTGTCGGCGACGTCGGCGAGGTCGACGAGATCCAGCAGTTCGGTGACTCGTTCGTCGCGCTCGGCCGACGGGACCCCGTACGCCTCGCAGGCGAACCGCACGTTCTCCTCGGCGGTCAACTCGGGGTCGATGCTCGTCTCCTGGGCCATGTAGCCGATCGTCTCGCGGATCGCCCGCGGCTCGGAGCGCACGTCGAAGCCGTTGACGCTGACCTCGCCGGCGGTCGGCGAGAGGAGCGTCGCGAACACCTTGATCGTGGTCGTCTTGCCCGCGCCGTTCGGCCCGAGGAAGCCGAAGAACTCCCCCTCTGGAACGGTCATGTCGACCCCCTGGACGGCGGCGGTCCCGTCCGAGTACACCAGTTCGAGGCCGTCGACGTCGATGGCGGCGTTCGCCGGCCCGTCGGACGCCGCGCTCCCCTCGTCGCGCGAGGGTTCGACCCCGGCCCCGGGATCCTGTGATGACATGGGTCCGTTAGGTCGCCCGGCGGGTTATACTCCCGACTTCGAGGGAGGTGTGTGACTTCGAATATCGAAGTCAAAGCCGTTCCCCGGGCGCTCCGCGCCGAATCGGCCGACGGATGACGGCACCGAAAACGCCGCCGAGACCGGTTTGGGCGCTACGGGCGGGACGGCGAGTCCCCGGCGGCGCGGAACGCGTCGGCGTGGTCGTCGACGAACTCGCGGAGCGTTCGCGGCGGTCGCCCCAGGACGGTCTCGACGTCGTCCGTCGTCCGGCCGGAGAGGCCCAGTCGCACCAGCGAGTACTCTGCGATCATGAACGCGACGAACCCGGGCGAGAACCCGCGCCGGTACATCGCCAGCCCGAACGCCGGCCGGGAGGGGTCCGCGTAGCCGATCGGCCTGTCGAGCACGTCCGAGAACACGTCGGCGGCCTCGCGGAAGTCGAGGGCTGCGGGGCCGGTGAGGTCGTAGGCGCGGTCCGCGTGACCGGACTCGGTGAGCACCGTCGCGGCCACCGCGGCCACGTCCCGCGCGTCGGTGAAGCTCAACACGCCGTCGCCGGCGGGGACGAATATCTCGTCGCGGTCGACGATCTCCCGACGGTGGATCTCGCTCAGGTTCTGGGCGAACCAGGAGGCGCGGAGGAAGGTACACGCGATCCCCGTCCCCGCCAGGTGCGTTTCGATCCGGCGATGCGGGAGGACCGGTAGCTTCTCCGCGCCGAGGATCGACAGGAAGGCCGCGCGGTCGACGCCGACCCGCTCGGCGGCGTCGGCGAACTCGGTGACGGCGCCGACGCCGCTCTCCGGCGGGAACAGCAGGAACAGGCGGTCAGATCCCGCTAGGGCCGTCCCCCACGTCTCGGGGCGACCGAGGTCGAACTCGACGTACTCGGGGACGTCGCCGAACTCGTCGCGTGCGCGCTCCGGGTCCCGCGTCGCGACGCGCACCGGGGTCCCGTCTTCGAGGAGCCGCCGGACCAGCGGCTCTCCCACGGTCCCCGTCGCACCGGTCACGAGGACGCGGTCCGGTTCCCCGTCCGAGTCGTCGGCCGGACCGTCGGCCGAATTGTCGGCCGGACCGTCGGACCCGCGCACCCCGCCGTCGCCGTCCGGCACGGCTCAGCCCTCCAACTCGGCGTCACACTCCGGACACCGGAGGTCGAACCCGTCGTCGCCGGGAATGGCCCGCATGTCCTCGTGACCGCACGCCGGACATTTCTGCGGGATTCGAACGTCCTCGCTCTCTCGGGGAGCGCCGAGCGCGAGCGCGACGACCGGTTCGTCGCCGTCGTTCTTGCCGGACTGGAACTCGCCCGGTGCGAACCGGACCGCCTCGCCCGCGCCGACGGTCACCGGCTCGTCCGGCGTCTCGAAGGTCGCCTCGCCCTCGACGACGACGAAGAGCTCCTCTTGATCCATGTGGGCGTGGAGTCCGCCGGAGAACCGCTCGCCCGGGTCGAGTCGGTAGTGGTTGACCGCGACGTCCGTCGCGCCGAGGGGCTCGGAGAGCCCGCGTCGGTCGACGTCGCTTCCGACCGCGTTCGGCTTGACCTCGTCGATGGAGACTCGTTCCATGGCCGTCCGTTCGCTCCGCCGACAATTATAGGTGCGACTTCGAGGGTCGGTAGCGAGGGACGGCTCCGGCTACAGCTCGTGTTCGATCGCCCAGTGGTGGAGGTGGGCGAAGACGGGGAACAGCGACTCGGCCCTCTCCGTCGGCGTGTACTCCACGCGGGGCGGGACCTCGTCGTAGGCGTCCCGTTCGAGCAGCGCCGCTTCGTTCAGCTCGCGCAACCGCGTCGAGAGCGTGTTCGGCGCGATCCCGAGTTCGGCCTCCAGGTCGCTGAACCGGAGCGGCCCCTCGGCGAACGCGAACTCGCTCAGGACCGCCATCGTGTGGGCCTTCCCGAGCAGGTCGAGGAGCTCCGCCACCGTCCGTCGAATGCGCTCCTGTTCCGCGTCTTCGAAGGACTCGCGCAGCGCGATCGCCTCCTCGCGTGACAGCCCCGAGTCGAGGTCGGGGACCGCCGGTGGGTCGGTGGGACCGGTCATTGATCGCCACCACGAGACTTGCGATATTGTACCTTTGGTCGCGAGTCCTCGAAAGCCCATTACTTCGAAGTATCGGAGTCACTCCGATATGCTCCGAGCGCACCCATGTGTCGCGTGCGAATCGCCACCTTCGGTGCGGGCGGTCGAACCGGCCGCCCCCTCGTCGAACGGACGCTCGAACGCGGCAACGAGCTCGTCGCCTTCGTCCGCGAGATGCCGAAGATAGCGGACGCGGAAAGGTCACGGGAGGCCCGAACCGAGGGGGAATCGGAGAGCATGTGGGCGTCGAGAGCGGTCGGGCGGGCTCGCGACCGCCGGGTTTCCCCGCCGAGTCGACCCCTATTCCTCGCCCAGCTTCGACTCGCCGACCGCGTCGTGGCCCTCGATGACCTCCGTCCCGCCCATGTACGGACGCAGCGCCTCCGGGACGGTGACGGTGCCGTCGTCGTTCTGGTAGTACTCCAGGATGGCGACGACGACCCGCGGCACCGCGAGCCCCGAGCCGTTCAGGGTGTGGAGGTACTCGGCGGACTCGTGGTGCTCCTCGCGGTACCGGATGCCGGCGCGGCGCGACTGGAAGTCCTCGAAGTTCGAGACGGAGGAGACCTCCAGCCAGCGGCCGCCCACGTCGGGCCCCTCGTCCATGTCGTCGGCGGGCGCCCACACCTCGACGTCGTACTTCTTCGCCTGCGTGAACCCCAGATCGCCGGTACACATCTCCAGGATGCGGTACGGGAGGTCGAGCCGACGGAGAACCTCCTCGGCCTCGTCGACGAGCCCCTCGAAGCGCTCGTCGCTCTCCTCGGGCCGAACGAAGTTCACCATCTCCACCTTGTTGAACTGGTGGACGCGGACGATCCCGCGCGTCTCGGTGCCGTGCTCGCCAGCCTCCTGCCGGAAGTTCGGCGTGTACGCCTGGTACTTCAGCGGGAGGTCCTCGCCGAGGAGGATCTCGTCGCGGTGGAGGTTCGTGACGGGCACCTCCGCGGTCGGGAGCAGCCAGAGGTCGTCGTCGTCGTACGCGTCCTCGTTCGACCCCTCGACGCGGTAGGCGTCCTCGGTGAACTTCGGGAGCTGGCCGGTCCCGCGCATCGACGCGGAGTTGACGGGGATCGGCGGGAACACGTCCTCGTACCCCTGCTCGCGGTGGACGTCGAGCATGAACTGGATCAGCGCGTGCTCGAGGCGGGCGCCGTCGCCCTTCGCGACGTAGAACCCGCCGCCCGCGACCTTCGCACCGCGCTCGAAGTCGAGAATTTCGAGGTCCTCGCCGAGGTCGTAGTGCGGCTCGATCTCGTCCGGGACGTCACGGAGGTCGTCGAACCCCTCGCGACGCACCTCGACGTTCTCCGACTCGTCCGCGCCCACGGGGACCGAATCCTGGGGTATCTGGGGGAGTTCGAGTAAGGACTCCTCCAGTTCGGCCTCCAGTTCGTCGGCGCGCTCCTCGATCTCCTGAAGCTCCGACTTGAGCTCCTGCGAGCGCTCGATGGCCTCCTGGGCCGCCTCCTCCTCGCCGGCCCCCTTCAGCTCGCCGATCGTCGAGGAGACCTCGTTGCGCTCGTGGCGCAGGTCGTCGCCGCGCTGTTTCAGCTCCCGCCACTCCTCGTCGACGTCGAGTATCCGGTCGAGGTCCACGTCGACGCCCTTGTTCGCGAGCGCCTCGCGGACGACCTCGGGGTTCTCCCGGACGAACTGTCGAGACAGCATTTGTCGGGGGTTCCGCGGGGCGACCCAAAACCGTATCGGAGCGTCGGTAACGTCTCACAGCGTCTTCTTTTAGTTAGCACTCGGTGATCGGCAGTGAACACTGCCGAAGCCCCAGTCGCTCGCTTATAAATAGTTGACAGCTGATCGGCGGCGAACACCTCCAAAGCCCCAGTCGCGAGGACGGCGCAGGCGACGTAAGCACTGGAAGGAGCGAACGGAGTGAGCGACTGAAGCGCGCAACGAGCGTGCGCCGTCCTCGCGACTGCCCCTTTGAGTCCCGCCCCGTCCCGCACCGCGACCGCACCTCTCACCTCCCCAGCCTCGTCGCCGGCGGCGAAGCCGCCGGCTGCCAGAGGCGCGTCGCGCCTCGCTGCCGCTCACTCCCTTCGGTCGCTCGCGGCGTCCCTCGCGCGTGCTCCTCGCGGCCGCCGATGGCGGCCACTCGGAGGCACGCGCCGACCGCCTCGTCCATTTATAAATCGACGACCGGTGACTGAATCGTCAGTACCCGCCCGGCAGCGCCATCCCGACGGCGAGCGCGACGAGCGGGACCGCGGCGACGAGCGCGTACCACAGGCCGGCACCGACGAGGAGGAGCCACGTCGAGTAGCCGTACCCCGTCGGATCCCAGTCGACGCCGAGCCGCGGCAGGCCGATCACGGCGACCGCCGGCGCGACGAGGGCGACGAGGACCGCGCCGAACAGCGCCGTCGTGAGGAACCCCTCGCTCCAGGCGGGACCCGCCTCGCCGGCGTACGCGACGGTGAGCGCGACGCCGGCGACGTACGGGACCGAGAGCCCCACGGACACTCCGAGGTACGAGGGCAAGACGCGTCCCGCCGGCGGGAGCGCGTCGAACAGCGCCCGGAGGCGCTCGGCGGCAAGGCACGGCGCGCACAGTCCGGCGGCGACGAGGCCGGGGAAGAGGAACAGCGCGACCGTCCACAGCCAGCCGACGACCGCGTCCGCGACGGCGGGGACCCCGAGGGAAGCGGTCGAGCCCCGGAGCGGAGGGACGACTCCCGAGCGGGCGGGGAGAAGGAACGTCATGCGGTGGAGAGCCCCCGCCGGCGACAAACGTCTTGTGGTTGCTCGGAGCGCGTCGCCGCCGACGGCCGCCGATCTCGCGACCGGGAACCACCAGCGTTTATTCCGCGCGCCGCGACCGGCCGACAACGATGCTCATCACGGGCGCGACGCTGGCCGACGGCCGGGTTCGGGACGCGCGGATCGGCGACGACGGACGGATCGCCGCGGTCAGCGAGGGGCTCGGCGCCGACGCCGGCGAGCGCGTCATCGAGGCCGGCGGGCGGCACCTCCTGCCCGGCGCGATCGACGTCCACGTCCACTTCCGCGAGCCGGGCGGGAGCCACAAGGAGACGTGGGCGTCGGGCTCGCGGAGCGCGGCCGCGGGGGGCGTCACGACCGTCGTCGACCAGCCGAACACCTCGCCGCCTACCGTCGACGGCGCGGCGTTCGACGAGAAGGCCGACCTCGCGGCCGACTCGCTCGTCGACTACGGGATCAACGGCGGCGTCACCCCCGACTGGGACCCGGAGAGCCTCTTCGACCGCCCGCTGTTCGCGCTGGGGGAGGTGTTCCTCGCGGACTCGACCGGCGACATGGGGATCGACGCCGACCTGTTCGCGGACGCGCTCGACGAGGCCGCGGCGCGCGACGCCCCCGTCACCGTCCACGCCGAGGACGCGACGCTGTTCGACGAGTCGGCGCTCGACGGCGACCTCGGCGGCGGCGGCACGGCCGCGACCGCCGACGCGTGGTCCGCCTACCGGACCGCCGCCGCCGAGGTCGCCGCCGTCGAGCGCGCTATCGCGACCGCCGCGGACCGCGACGCGCAGGTCCACGTCGCGCACACCTCGACGCCGGCGGCGGTCGACGCCGTCGTCGAGGCCCGGGAGGACGAGTCGACGGCGGCCGACGGGGACGGGGACGAGGTCGACGCCGACGGCGACGGAGCCGACGCCGCCGCCCGGCGGGTCACCTGCGAGGTGACGCCGCACCACCTCTACCTCTCCCGGGAGCGGGCGCGATCACTGGGGACGTTCGGACGGATGAACCCGCCGCTCCGGTCCGAGTCGCGGCGGGAGGCGCTGTTCGCCCGGCTCGCCGAGGGCGCGGTCGACGTGGTCGCGACCGACCACGCGCCCCACACGGTCGCGGAGAAGCGGGAGGGGCTCGTCGACGCGCCGAGCGGCGTTCCGGGCGTCGAGACGCTGTACCCGCTCCTGCTCGAATCGGCCCGGAAGGGCGAACTGTCGCTCAAACGCGTCCGCGACGTCGTCGCCGCGAACCCGGCCGAGATATTCGGCCTCGACCGGAAGGGACGGGTCGCCGAGGGGTACGACGCCGACCTCGTCCTCGTCAACACCGCCGACCCGCGCGAGGTGGAGGCCGCCGCGCTCCACAGCGCCTGCGCGTGGACCCCCTTCGAGGGGCTTCGAGGTATCTTCCCCGAGGTCACGCTCGTCCGCGGCGAGGTCGTCTACGAGCGCGACCCGGCGACCGGGGCCGCGTCGTTCGGCGATCCGGTCGGGCGGAACGTCAGGGAGCCGTAGTCGGGCCGGGGACCCCGGGCGGCCCGAAACCTCGGGTGCGCTGAAACCTCAGGTGGCCTGAAACCCCGGGGAGTTTGAAAACTCGGGCGCCCCGAAACTCGGGACTCCGTCGGGGATCGCGGGCCCGTCCGGAGGAGGCCGAGGGGCCGAAATCGGCCGCGACGAGCGGACGGCCGGCGGCGGAACGCATATGCCGTTGCTCGCCTTAGCCGGGGTATATCGATGATCACGGGGAGCATTCGCACGGTCGTCTCCGGACGGGAAGCCGACCCCGGCGAGGCCGACCGAACATGACGGACCCCGGAGAGCCGGGACCGATCGGGACCGGTCCCGCGGAGTCGGCGGACGCCGAGGCGGAATCGACCGGCGGCGAGCGCGCTGGCGCGGCGGCCGGTGCCGCCGCGGCGAGCGCCCCCGAGACCCCCGCGGACGTCGCCGCGCTCGCGGACCGGATCGTCGGGGCGGTCGAGGACGTGATCGTCGGCAAGCGCGACGCCGTCGAACACGTCCTCGTCACCGTCTTGGCTCGCGGCCACCTGCTCGTCGAGGACGTTCCGGGCGTCGGGAAGACGACGCTCGCGAAGTCGGTCGCGCGGTCGATCGACGGCTCGTTCAAGCGCGTCCAGTTCACCCCCGACCTCTTACCCTCCGACGTCACCGGCGTCAACGTCTTCAACCGCCGGACCGACGAGTTCGACTTCCAGCCCGGTCCGGTGTTCGCGAACGTCGTCCTCGGCGACGAGATCAACCGCGCCCCGCCGAAGACGCAGTCGGCGCTGTTGGAGGCGATGGAGGAGAACCAGGTGACCACCGACGGGACGACCCGCGACCTCCCCGACCCGTTCTGCGTCATCGCGACCCAGAACGACGTGGAGCCCGGACAGACGTACGAGCTCCCGGTCGCGGAGGTCGACCGCTTCACGAAGAAGATCCGGCTCGGCTACCCGGACACCGAAGAGGAGGCCGCGATCCTCGGGCGCCTCGCCGGCGATCACCCGGTCGACGCGGTCGAGCCCGTGGCGACGATCGCGGACGTCCGGCGGGCCCGCCGGATCGTCGGGGAGATCGAGACCTCGGAGGCGGTCCGGAACTACGTGGCTCGCCTCGCGGTGTACACCCGTCGGAACGCCCGGCTCGGGGCGAGCCCGCGCGGAAGCCTCGCGCTCGTCAGGGCGTCGCAGGCCCGCGCCGCGCTCGAAGGTCGCGGCTACGTGATCCCAGACGACGTCCAGGCCGAGGCGCCGACCGTGCTCTCACACCGGATCCGGACCGAATCGGGCGGGACCGACGGCGCGGACATCGTCGACGACGCGCTCGACCGAATCCGGGTGGAATGATGACGGTGACGCCGACCCCACTCAGGTCAGGATGACGCCGGCACTCACCCGCCGGGGGCGCGTCGCCGGCGTCGTCGGCCTCGTCGCGGCCGCCAGCGCGCTCGCCGCCGG
>NZ_SGXU01000049.1:0-13749 GCF_005435015.1 Halorubrum sp. SP9 | reverse complement strand
CCAGCTGTGTAACGAGGAGACCGCGTACAAGTTCTACGACGACCTCATCGAGGCGATCGAGGACTCGGAGGCGGCCTACGCGACGGTCGCGAGCGACGGCGGCGCCCACCACGCGGGCCGCGGCGGCGCCGGCGCCGTGATGGGGTCGAAGCGGCTGAAGGCGGTCGTCGCCCGCGACCCCCCGCCGAGCGTCCCGGACGACCTCGCCGCGCTCCGCGACCGCGACGCGGCGGCCTACGGCCGCGACCCGACCGGCGAGTGGCAGGCGGCCGGCGAAACGGTCGAGACGGTCGATTACGCCAACGAGGTCGGGATCCTCGCTGCGGAGGGGTGGACGGGGACCGGCTTCGACGGCGCCGACGACATCGGCGTCGAGGCCGCGCTGGAGCGCGCGACGGGGCGCGAAGAAGTTACCGACGCCGGCCAAGGCGAGGA
The DNA here is from genome assembly GCF_005435015.1 of Halorubrum sp. SP9. Taxonomy (NCBI): domain Archaea; kingdom Methanobacteriati; phylum Methanobacteriota; class Halobacteria; order Halobacteriales; family Haloferacaceae; genus Halorubrum; species Halorubrum sp. SP9. The sequence goes on along the minus strand of NZ_SGXU01000049.1, from coordinate 13,314 downwards.
CCCCGCCGTCCCCGGCGGCTTCCGGATCGACACCCCGGACGGCGAGGTGGTCCCGCGCGGCGCGGCCCCGATCACGCTCGGCGCGGGCCTCGGCGTCGACGACTTCGACCGCGTCGTCGAGCTCTGCGGGGTCTGCGACCGGCTCGGCCTCGACGTGATCGGCGCGGGCAACGCGGTCGCGTGGGCGGTCCGCGCCGGGGAAGCCGGTGTCGTCGACTGCCCGGTCTCGTTCGGCGACGCCGACGGGGCAGAGCGCCTGTTAGCGGCGATCGCGGCCCGCGAGGCGCCGCCCGACCTCGACGTCCACCCGGATCTGCCGGACGCGCTCGCCGACGGGATCGACGCCGCGGTCGAGCGGTTCGGCGGCGAGGCGCTCGTGCCCACGGTGAAGTCGATGGCGCTGCCCGGCTTCGACCCCCGCGCGGCGGTCGGGGTCGCGCTCGCGTACGCGACGAGCGACCGCGGCGCGTGTCACAGACGCGCGCGGCCGCAGGACAGCGAGCCGCTCGCCCGGCCCGACCGGTCTCCGACCGACCGGGTGCGGGACGTGGTCGGCGAGCAGAACGCGCGCTCCGTGCTGTGGAGCCTCGTCGTCGACGACTTCGTCGGCGAGGCGGTCTGGGACGACCTCGGCGCGGAGTGGCTCGCGGCGGTCGACCACCCCGCGGTGACGGACCGCGACGGCGACGCGCCGGAGCGCGGCGACCGCGCCGAGGACCGCTCGGACCCGGTCGCCGCGCTCGCGACGACCGGCGAACGGATCTGGACGCTCACCCGGCTGTTCAACGCCCGCGAGGGGTTCGACCGCGACGACGACGCGCTCCCGGAGCCGCTCCGCACGGCCGCGGCGGACGGGACGCCGGGGGTCGACGTCGACGCGTTCGACCGCCTGCTGGACCGCTACTACGCGGCCCGGGGGTGGGGCGACCGCGGCCTCCCGACGCCGGCGGCGCTCGACCGCCTGGGCCTCGCGGAGGTCGTCGACGACGCGACCCCGCTGGACGAGCGCCCGATCGACCTCGCCGAGGCAACGGATTCGGACGACTGACGCGAGTTACAATCGACTTCCGGCGCTCGCGCCCGCCTCAGCGGCGCAGTCCGCCCTCGACCTTGATCCGCATGATGTGCCGGACGTTGAGGTAGATCTCCTCGGGCGAGGTCTCCTCGTCGGCGTCGTAGAGGTCCGAGACGCGGTAGAGGATCGCCGAGAGCTGCTTGCTCTCGGAGCTGTCGCCCCGCACGTCCTCGGCGACCTCGCGGAGGAACTCCCGGACCTCGTCGTCCGCGGGGAACTCGGCGTCCGACGCCTCCTCGGGGACCACCGGGTCGACGCCCGCGGCCGCGAGGGGGTCCTCGCGGTCGTCGCCGGCGCCGTCGTCGTCGGGCCCGGTTCCGGTAGCGGCGTCGGACTCCGCCCCGTCGGCGCCGCCGTCCGCGTCGGTCATCGCCCCTCGCTCACCCCGCGGCGGCGGACGACGCCGGCGTTGTTCGCGACGTTCTCGACGAGCACCCTGAACGCGTCCGCGGTCTCGCCGTCCTCCAAGACGACGGGCTCGCCGTCGTCGCCGCCGGTGCGCACGTCGGGGTCGAGCGGGATCCCGCCGAGGAACGGGAGGTCGTGTTCCTGCGCGAGCGCCTTCCCGCCACCGGAGCCGAATATCTCGTGGAACCCGCCGCAGTCGGGACACCGGAAGCCGGCCATGTTCTCCGCGATCCCGAGGACGTTCGTGTCGTGTTTCCCGAACATGCGGAGCCCCTTCACCGCGTCGTCGAGCGCGACGTCCTGCGGCGTCGTGACGATCACGGCCCCCGTCAGCGGCAGCGTCTGGAGGATCGTGAGCTGGGTGTCGCCGGTGCCCGGCGGGAGGTCCATCACGAGGTAGTCGAGCTCGCCCCACTCCACGTCCTCGACGAGCTGGGTGATGATCTTGTGGACCATCGGCCCGCGCCAGATGACGGGGTCGTCCTCGCCGGTGAGGAAGTCCATGCTCATCAGCTTCACCCCGAACCGCTCCGGGGGAACGATCGTCTCGCCGTCGGTCTCGGGGCGCTCCTCGGCCGACACCATCCGCGGGACGTTCGGCCCGTACACGTCGGCGTCGAACAGGCCGACGCGCGCGCCGAGCGCGGAGAGCCCGGCGGCGAGGTTCACCGCGACCGTCGACTTCCCGACGCCGCCCTTCCCGGAGGCGACCGCGATGACGTTCTGGACGCCGGGGAGGACCTGCTCGTCCGCCGAGAGGTCGTCCGGGATCGACGCCGACAGCTCCACGTCGAGGCCGGTGTCCGCGAGCGCCTCGCGCACGTCGTCCGCGACGGCCGACTCGGTCGGGGAGAAGGGGGCGCCGAGCGCGAGCGACACGCGGACCGTTCCGGCGGTGCCGTCTCCGGTCCCCTCCCCGCCCTCCTCGACCTCGACGTCGTTCACCAGCCCGAGCGAGACGATGTCGCCGCCGAGGTCGGGGTCGCGCACGTCCGCGAGCCGCTCCCGCACGTCCGATTCGTTCATGCCCGGGGGGAGGGCCGTGGGTCGAATAAGGGTTCTGTCACCCGGTCAGTCGATCCGGGTTCCGGCGCCCTCACCGCGCAGGAACGGGGCCAGTCCCGCCGCGCCGAACACGTACGCCGGCGCGTCGAGGTCGAGCAGCTCGCGCACCTTCGCGGCCATCCCGCCGGAGACGTCCGTCGCGTCGCTCGCGCCGAGCGCGTCCGCGACCGCGCCGAAGTCGTCGATCTCGTCGATCACGTCGCCGTCGCCGTCGAGGACGCCGGGGACCGTCGAGCAGACGCCGACGCGGCGCGCGGCGAGCCCCGCGGCGAGCTCCGCGACCAGCTCGTCGCCCGAGACCACCGTGACGCCGTCGCCAGCCGTCGCCACGCCGTCGCCGTGGAGGACGGGGACGAACCCCTCGTCGAGCAGCGTCGCCGTCGACCCGAGCGGGAGGTCGAGCCGGCCGTCCGCCCCCTCGGTTCGCGCCGCGAGCGACAGCGGGTGAACCGGGACCGCCGGTACGCCGCGTTCGCGGAGCCGCTCTAGCACGTGCGCGTTCAGCCGCTTCATAGCGCCGTGGACCGCGGCCACCGCGTCGGCGTCGCGCGTCCCGTCGGTCGTCGACACCCCGCGTTCGCTGGCGTGGTGATGGCCGAAGCTCCCGCCGCCGTGGACGACGACGAGCCGGTCGACGTCGCCCGCCGCGAGCGCGTCCGCGACCGCGTCGCAGGCCGCGTCGAGCGCGGCGTCGTCGAGCGTCTCGGGACGGTCCTTCTCCGTGATCAGGCTCCCGCCGAGCTTGAGGACGACCGGGGGCGCGTCGGTCCCGGCGCCGTCGGCGGCTTCGTCGCCGCCCGCGCCCCGTGCGTCGCCGCCGTCTGCGGTCGGGTCGGCGCCCGTCACGCCTCCACCACCCGGACGCCCTCCGTCGCCAGCTCGGCGCGGAACGCCTCCTCGCAGCCCTGCGTGAACGAGAGGGCGGTCTCCGTCGCGTCGCTCGCGTCGAGCGCGACGACGCAGCCGCCGCCCCCCGCACCGGTGAGCTTCGCGCCGTGGGCGCCCGCGTCCCGCGCGGCCCACACCATCGCGTCGAGCGACCGGGCGGAGACGCCGAGCGCGGCGAGCAGCCCGTGGTTGAAGTCCATCAGCTCGCCCAGCCCGGCGAGCAGCTCGGACGACGGCGGCTTCTCCGGGTCCGCGTCGGCGAGGAGGGCCTCGCCCTCCCGAACCAGGTCGCCGATCGATTCGACCGTGTCCGCGGCGAACCCGTGTTCCTCGCGCAGCGCGCGAACGCCCGCGACGAGTTCGCCGGTGTCGCCCGCGCCGCCGTCGAAGCCGACGACGAACGGGAGGTTCGGGGCGTCGATCGGCTCGCAGTCGTCGCCCTCGACGCGGACCGCGCCGCCCATCGTCGAGCAGAACGTGTCCGCGCGCGAGGCCTGCCCGTCCTGAACTTCGAACTCGGCACGATACGCCCGCTCCGCTAGTTCCCGGCGGTCGAGCCGCGCGCCGAGCGCGCGGGTCGCCGCGTCGATGCCGGCCACCACCACGGCCGCCGACGACCCCAGTCCCGCACCGAGCGGAATGTCGCTCTCGACGGTGATGTCGAAGCCGGCGTCGGGGGCGTCGGCGGCGTCGCGCGCCTGCTCGACCGCGGCGTCGACGTACCCCATCGCGGCCTCGACGAGCGGCGTCGGCACGTCCACGTCCGGGCGGTCGCCGGTGCCGCCGGCGTACTCCACGGTGAACCCGTCCAAGGTGAGGTCCTCAGCCTCGACGCGCACGTGGTCGTCCTCGCGCGGCTCGACGCGCACGGTCGCGCGTCGCTCGACGGCCGCCGGCACGGCCGGCTCGCCGTAGACGACGGCGTGTTCGCCGAAGAGGTACACCTTCCCCGGCGCCTCGCAAACGGTCATACGAACTCCCTCTCCCCCCGCGCTTACAGGCGTTGCGCTTGCGGGCGCGGGGCGGACTACCGCTCCGCCCCGGCGTCGCGCGGCGACTCGCCGCGGCGGGCGGCCCGGCGGAGCCCGATCTCCGCGACGTCGTCGCCCCGGTCCGCGCTCCGGCGCAGCGCGCGCGAGACGCGCCGCAGCTCCGGCGCGCTCGCGCCCGCCTCGTCCAACCGCCGGTCGAACGCGTCGATCCGTTCGCGCACCTCGCGCAGGTCGCCGAGCGCCCCCCGGGCGACCCCGGCGTCCTCGTCGCCCAGCACGACGCCGACGCCGTCGGCCACGGCGCCCCGAACGGCCCGCCCGATATCGCGGCACGACTCCAGCCGCCGCTCGGCCGGCGGCCCGTCGAGCGCCGCCGCGGCCGCGCCGACCTCCACGGCGGCGTCGCGGAGGCGGCACAGCTCCCGCATCGCGGTCCACGACTCGAACAGCTCCGAGCGGGTCGTCCCGAGCGCGTCGACCTCTCCGAGGTCCGCCATCCCCCGCGACACGGAGCGCTCGATCATCGCCGCGAGGCGGTCGACCTGCTCGTCGCGAGAGCCGACCGGCGACGCGCCGGGCGGGGCCGCCAGGGCCTCGACCGCGTCGCGGTGTATCGCGCGCACGGTGAACGCGAGCTGGCGGAGCGACTGGCTCACCGACACCTCCTCCGAGTTGAGCATAATCTGTACCGTCGTCGCCGCCTCCGACTCCGCGGCCACCGACATCCCGATCCGACCGCGGGCGACCCGCTCGACGGCGCGGCGCCGCTGCGCGGTGAGCGGCTCGTCGGACTCCAGCGTCACCTCCCGGACGCCGGCCGCGTACGCCGCCCGCAGTCCGCGCTCGATCACCGCCGGATCGGCCGACTCGATCCGGGCGGCAGTCGGGACGTCCCCGCCCGACCGGTCGCACGTCTGGACCGCCAACACCCCGTCGACGTAGTCGTGGAGCGTCACGGTGTCGCCGGCGGTGACGCCCTGCGACTCGGCCCACTCTTTCGGCAGCGAGACGGTGTACGTTCCGTTTCCGACGGTCTGGACCTTGCGGGTTTCCATGTTCAGTAGAGTAGCTCCGGGTCGTTCTCGACCATGTACAGCGTCCGCGCCGCGATGTTCACCGCGTGGTCCCCGATCCGCTCTAAGTCTCGGACCGTCAACAGCACCCGCGACACGTCGTCCAACAGCCGCTCGGCGGCCCAGCCGTCGTCGTCGGTCCCGGCGATCAGCTCGCGGGTGACGCTCTCGCTCGCGCGCTGGCAGAGCGCGTCCACCTCGTCGTCGCCGGCGGCCACCGCCCGACACGCCGCGGCGTCGCCGGTCTCGTACGCCGCGAGGCTCCGTTCGAGGAGCCCGCGCGACGCCGCGCCGATCGCGTCGATCGCCACCTCGGGGGCCACCGTCTCCCGCGCCGCCAGCGAGTAGTTCGCGAGGTTCACCGCGAGGTCGCCGATCCGCTCGAGGTCGGTGATGATCTTGAACGAGGCGGTGACGAACCGGAGGTCGCCGGCGACCGGCTGCTGGAGGGCGAAGAGGTCGACGCAGCGGTCCTCCAGGGCGAGGTACGTCTCGTTGACCTCGTCGTCGCCGTCGGCGACCGCCCGCGCCAGCGACTCGTCGCGGCGTTCGACGGCCGCGAGGCTGTCCCCGAGACGCTCCGTCACCAGGTCGCCCATCGAGAGCACGTCAGACCGGAGCTCGTCGAGCGAGTCCTGATAGTGTTCTCGGGGCATACGGTTATCCGAACTTGCCGGTGATGTAGTCCTCCACGCGCTCGCTGTGCGGGTCCTCGAACACCTGGTCGGTGTCGCCGTACTCGACGAGCTCGCCGCCGGTGAGGAACACCGCGGTCTGGTCAGAGATGCGCGCGGCCTGTTGCATGTTGTGCGTGACGATGACGACCGTGTACTCCTCGGCGAGGTCCTCGATCAGGTCCTCGATCTTCGCGGTCGCGATCGGGTCGAGCGCCGACGCGGGCTCGTCCATCAGGATGATCTCCGGATCGACGGAGAGGCACCGGGCGATACAGAGGCGCTGTTGTTGGCCGCCCGAGAGGCCCAGCGCGTTGTCGTCGAGCCGGTCGCTCACCTCGTCCCACAGCGCCGCGTCGCGGAGGCAGCGCTCGACGAGCCGGTCGCGCTCCTCGGCGTCGCTCCGGTTCAGTAACCGGGCGAGGAGCCCGGTGTCGAGGTCGCCGTGCTTCTTCGGCCCGTAGGCGATGTTCTCGCGGATCGACTTCGGGAACGGGTTCGGCGACTGGAACACCATCCCGACCCGCTTCCGCAACTCGACGAGATTGACCCCGTCCTGATAGATCTCCTGGCCGTCAAAGCGGACCGACCCATCGATTGTCGCGGACTTGATCCGATCGTTCATCCGGTTGAGGCAGCGTAGATACGTCGACTTTCCGCAGCCGGAGGGACCGATCAGGGCGGTGACGCTTCTCTCGGGGATCTCCATCGAGACGCCCTTCAGCGCGTGGTCGTCGCCGTAGTAGACGTCGAGGTCGTCGACCGTCATCTTCGCCTCTCCTCGGAACTCGTAGTCCGTCCACTCGTCACGGGTACGCTCGTCCGTCTCGCCGGTGGTCGTCGTGAGGGGCTGGTCGGTGTCCGTCGTCGCGGTACTCGTCTGGGTCTGTGGGTTTTGGTTCTCGCTCATCGGTGATCAGGTGTGTTTGAGCCGGCGGCGGAAGTAGTAGCGCGTCGCGATGCCGATCGCGTAGAAAGAGAGCACGACCATCAGGAGGATGAGCGCCGTTGCCCACCGGAAAGCGTCGGGGTCACCGACGTTACTCCCGAGGCCGACGCCGGCCGTAATCAGCGCGAACAGCTGGTACGGGAGCGCCGATGTGGCTTCGAGTAACGCCGGGTTGGCGACGAACGGCGGCGTCGCGGTGAACTGGAAGCCGCCGATGACGTCGACCGTCTGCGAGCCCGGCAGGAACGTCCCGCCGGCCATCGTCAGCAGGATCGGCGCCGTCTCGCCCGCGATGCGGCCGACGCCCAGAATGACGCCGGTGACGACGCCCGGGAGGGCCGCGGGCAGCACGACGCTTCGGATCGTCTGCCACTTCGACACGCCGAGGGCGGCGCTCGCGTCGCGGTACTCGTCGGGGACCGAGAGCATCGCCTCGCGGGAGGTGATGACGACGAGCGGCAGCAGCATGAACCCGAGCGTGATCATCCCCGAGAGCAGCGACTTCCCGTTGCCGAACCGCGGGATCAGGAACGCGAACCCGAACAGTCCGAACACGATACTCGGCGTGCTCCACAGCCCGTTCGTCGCGACCTCCACGACCTGCGTGAACCGGCCGCGCTCGGCGTACTCGGTGAGGAAGACGGCCGCGCCGACGCCGAGCGGGACCGCCAGCAGGACGGCCCCGATCACGAGCCAGAACGTGCCGACAATGGCGGGCAACACGCCTTGGAAATCGTTCAGCAGGGCCACGCCGTTCATCACGAACGGAACGGAGACCGGGAGCGCGACCGAAACGCCGAGGATCGTCGTCTCCGGACCGGTGCCGAGGCCGACGTCGACGCCGGTCAGCAGGCCGGGAACGCCCTGAACGACCACGTAGGCGACGAGGATACAGAGGAAGGCGACGATGGAGAGCGCGTTCAGGTAGACGAGCACGTACGCGCCCATGTGCCGCCCGCGGGCCCCGAAGCCGCCGTACGCCTTCGCGGACGCCCACCCGCCGTAGAGGGCCGCGAACAGCGTCGCCGCGGGGATGAGGAACTCGGCGGTGATCGCGGCCTGCTGTTCCCAGTCGAGCTCCCACGCCCACGCCGGGTCGATGACGCCGGTGAGGAAGACGAGCCCCGTCAGCGCGAGGAGGGCGCCGAGGGGGAGCGTCGACCCGACGTCCTCGCGCGGGAGGACGGTGAGCGCGAACGCGACGGCGCCCACGGCGACCCCGGCGACGACGCCGACCCCGGTGCCGAGGCCGAGCGTCTGGCTCGCGACGCTCCCGCCGATCAGGACCCACGGGACCGCGGCGCCGAAGCCGGCCACGAGGCCGGCGCTCGGGTCGGGGTCGGTCTCGACGTAGCCGAGCCGCGAGCCGGCGCCGAAGGCGATCACCGCGACGCCGAGCGCGGCCAGGAGGCCGCCGAGCAGCGTGACGGTCCCGACGCCGAACAGCGAGCCGGTGAGGCTGACGCGCTCGAACAGCGCCGTGACGGCGAGCGCGAACAGCACCGCCGAGAGCCCGACGGCCACGCCGGCGACGGCGTCCGTCTCCGTGGTCTCCGACTCGACCAGCTTCGCGTCCGTTTCGCTCGCCCCGGCCATCAGACCTCACCCCCGAGCCGCTTGTGCATCCGCCACTCGATGTACTGCGCCCCGATCGAGATGACGAGGACGGTGACGAACAGGATGACGCCCGCGACGAACAGCGCGTCCATCTGGAGCCCGTCGGCCTCGCCGTAGTTCCGCGCGATGATCGAGGTCAGGGTCTCCTGGCCGTAGAAGACGTTGACCAGCGGATCCGTCAGTCGCGGCACGCCGCGGAGCATCACGGTCGCGGCCATCGTCTCGCCGATGGCCCGGCCGACGCCGAGCAGGACCGCCGCGGAGACCCCCGAGAACGCCGCCGGCAGGGTGATCGAGGTCATCGTCTGCCAGTCGGTCGTCCCCATCGCCAGCGACCCGCTCTTCATCGACTCGGGGACGCTGCTCAGCGCGTCCTCCGCGACCGAGACGACGGTCGGGAGCGCCATCAGGCCGACGACGATCCCGACGAACAGGTACGACCCCTGCCCGGTCGTCTGGAACTGGTCCGAGGCCCACGGGCCGAGCACGGTGAAGCCGATGAACCCGTAGACGATCGACGGGATGCCCGCGAGGATCTCGACGCCGGGTTTGACGACCTCGCGGACGGTGGCCGGAGCGATCTCCGAGAGGAACAGCGCCGCGGAGACGCCGAGCGGCGCGGCGACGGCCGACGCGATGAGCGTCACCATCACCGTGCCGTGGATCATCGGGACCATCGAGTAGCGGATCGGCGGCGAGACCGCGTCCCAGTTCGGCTGGATGAACATCCGGAGCCCGGGGACGGAGACACCGAACACCGTCGCGCTCTCGTACCGGATCACCGGGATCGACTCCCGGAAGATGAACACGATGATCAGTCCGAGGATGAGGATCGTCGAGGCCGTCATCATCAGCGCGATGGTGTACGCCGTCTCCTCCTGGTACCGGACCCACCCGATCGCCGACGAGCCGAGGAAGGCGACGAAGGGGAGGACGGTCCAGTTCGAGACGGCGAGGAACCCGACGAGCGCGCCGAGGAGCGACACCGCCATCACCGAGATGATCGCCAGCGCGGCCGTCTCGGTCTCGTCGGCGAACCGTTTGGTCCGCCGGACCTGTTCGCCGATCGCACCGCGGATCCGTCCGTCTCGGGAGTCTGTTACCTGTGCCATGGGGTTGGTATGAGTGGCATGTGTGTTCCGTATGTCGTAGAAACGTCGTTCGCGTCGAGGGAGGGTTCCGAACGCCGCGGGGGAGCAGGCGTCCGAGGGGAAGTGCCCCCTCGGGGAGCGCGGCGGATCCCGACGGCGCGCGACCGAACTCCCTCCGCGCTAGGGCATCAGGAGGTCTTCCGTGGCGACGGACGAGACCTTCTCTTTCATCGCCTCGAGGTCGCTGGTCGGGAGCGGGATGTAGTTGCTCCCCTCGACGAAGACGGTCTGCCCGTACTCGTTGAGGAACATGTTGATGAACGCCGCCTCGCGCCGGTCGTACCCGCCGCCGTCGGGGTTGCTCTCCTCGATGAGGGTGTACATGTGGAGGTCACGGTTGAGCGGGTACTCGGAGTCGAAGATCGTGTTCTCCGCGTCTCGGCTGGTCTCGTACAGCGTGCCGTCGAAGTTGATGGCGATGGGCGTGACCTCCGGACCGGTGAACGCCAGCGCCATGTACGCGATGGCGCCCTCGTTCTGGGCGACCGCCTGCGCGACCTGCTGGTTCTGCCCGAAGCGCGTGTCGACGCCGGACATCGAGGCGTCGGCGCTGCCGAGCATGTTCAGGCGGAACGAGGTGTCGGTGCCGGACCCCTCGGCGCGGCCGATGGCGTAGATTTCCTGGTCGTAGTCGATCCCGTCGATCTGGTTCCAGTTGGTGATCTCGTCCTGGTAGATGCCGCGAATCTCCTCGCCGGTCAGCTGGCTAACGCCGGCGTCGACGACGTCGGAGCTGACGACGACCGGCTGGCCGTCGCGGCCGACGACGTTGTCGACCACCGTGTTCTGCGCCTTCTCCTCGCTCCAGTCCAGTTCGGCCGTGATCGGCCCGGAGGAGTTGCCGATGTCGACGAGCCCCTCGGTGACGGCCTCGCAGCCGGTCCCGGAGTGGCTCAGGCCGACCGTCGTCGGGAACGGCGGGGAGGAGCGCTGGTCGGTCGGCTCGAAGCCGAACTTCGAGGCGAAGTAGTCGGCGAGGAGCATGTCGTCCGCGCCGTCGGACGCGAGCTGCTCCCAGCCGGGCACCGAGCCCTCGTCGTTCGCACCCCAGTACTCGCCGTCGCTCGGCGGGGCGTTGGAGTTCCAGTACGAGCTCCCCGTGTTCGAGATCGGGTACACCGTCGAGGAGCCCTCGGCGTTGAGCAGCGCCGTGTTCGAACCCGAACCGCCACCGCTGCTGTCGGACATCGTGTTGCCGCCGCCGGAGCCCCCTCCGCTGCCGCCGGAGGCGTCGCCGCCGTCGGTGCTGCCCCCGCAGCCCGCCAATCCGGCGGTCCCGAGCGCCCCGGACGTGATGAGCACTTTCCGCCGCGACACGCCGCCGTCGACCCAGTTCCGGTCTGACATCGAGTAGTCACACGGACCAGCTCATTAAACTGTTTTATATTTCTGATATTTTCGAGTCGGTACTCGTAGCGAGTGCGCGGTACCGATACGTTGCGCTCCGGAGAACGATGTCTTCTATATAGAACGCAATATCGCTAAGTTGAGAACTATCCGTCAACGATCGGCTCTGACGGAAGGTATACACCGCCCTGTACAGAAGGGCGCGGTATGAGCCAACTCGCGCTCGGGGAGCGCCCCCTCGACGAGCTCGTCGACGCCGTCACGGAGCGGACGGACGAGGACCCGGAGTCGGTCCGTCGGTGGCTCGACCCGTTCACCGACGGCGGGACCGTCACCCCCGCGGCGGTCGAGGCGACCGTCACCGACGTGTCACAGATCATCGCGACCGCCGAGACGCGCGCCGACCTCGCGACGCGGGCCCGCGAGAGCGCGGGCGACGCGGTCGCCGACGCCCCCGACCTCGACGTCGTCGACGTCCGCGACAGGGAGTTCGACGAGCGGCTCGCGGACCTCCGCGAGGAAGTCCAGGCGCTCGGCGCGGCGCTCGGCGCGGCGACCGACGACCTCGACTCGCCGGTGCGCGTCTACCGGGCCGCCGTCGAGCTCCACGATATCACGACGGACGCACAGAACGTCGTCCGGACCGCTCACGACCTCGAAACCGAGCTCGAGGCGTTCGAGGCGTGGCTCGACTCCGCCGACCGACGGCACGACGGACTCGCCGCCGACGTCGACGCCGCCGCGGAGTCCGCCGAGTCCGTCGCGGAGACCGTCGCGTCCCTTCGGGAGGCGACCGATCCCGACCGAGCGCGACGGTTCGACGCCGCCGTCCAGACGCGGGTCCTCGACGTCGTCGTCGACGACCTCCGGGCGGAGGCGGCCGACCTCCGCGCGTGGGCCGAGCGCGACGGCGCCGACTTCCCGACGGACGTCGACGCCCGGATCGACGAGGTCGAGACCGAGGTGGCGGCGAGCGCCGAGGCGCTCGCCGACGGCCCGAGCCTCGACGGCGAGTTCGGCGACCGTCTCGACGAGCTCGACGCGGCGCTGTCCGACGTCGAGCCGCCAGTCGCGTGGGGGCTCGTCGACGAAACGGTCGCGGAGGCCCGGGCGTCGGCCTCGGCGGACGAGCCGGCGACGGGCCCGGCGGCGAGCGACGACACGGGGCCATCGGAGAGCGGACGGGCCGTCGACCGGAACGGCGCCCGATAGCCGCCGATGCGGACCGCACTCACCAGCCCCACCGAGGGCTCGCGACCGGTACGCGCGTCTCGCAGGCCTCGGGCCGCCGCCGCGGCCCTCTTGGTCCTCCTCGCGGGGTGCGGAGGGGTCGTCCCCGGCGGATCGCCCGCCGGCGACTCCGCCCCGCAACTCCAGTCACCGGCGGGCCCGTCGAACGCGACGCCGAACGAGAGCCTCGCGGACGCCGAGTTCCCGGCGGGGTTCTCCCGCTCCGGGGTCGACCTGACCGTCGCGCGCGAACGGTCCGTCGCGTTCCTCCGGACGGGGCCGGTGTCGGGCACCGCGCTCGAACGGTTCCGGGCCGGGGCGTACGCCGACTACCGGTACGAGGCGGACTCGAACCGGACCCGGTTCCGACTCGACGTCCACAACGGCTACGTCGACATCACCCGCAACGACGTGTACGTGGACGGCGGCGTTCGGTACGTCCGCAGCGCGCGGAACCGCCGGGCGTCGTTCGACGCCGAGAACGGGTCGGTGGCCGAGACCAGGCACCGGGCCGCCGACTCGATGTGGGCCGTCGCCTCGCGGATCCTGACCGTCGGCGACTTCCGCGCGGTCGACGCCGGCGGCGAGGGCGACGAGCGCCGCATCCGGTACGTCGCGACCGGGGTCGCGGTCCCGAACGCCACCGACGTCCGGGGGTCGCTGACCGTCGACGGCGACGGGGTCGTGCGGGAGGCGCGCCTCCTGTACGTCCGGGCCGGCGAGCGGAAGCGGTTCGAGTACGCGGTCAGCACCGGGGCCGGCGACGTGGCGCCGCCGCCCTGGCTCCCGGCGGCGCCGTCTACCCGGCCGCCTTCGGCGCGATAGGCGGTGCGGGCTCGTCGCTG
>NZ_SGXU01000493.1:0-359 GCF_005435015.1 Halorubrum sp. SP9 | reverse complement strand
TCCACAGCCGGGCCACCTTCGGTGGCCGGCTGTTCGGCACGTGGCAAGCGCCACGTCGCCAGTCGACGCCATGACGACGAGACGTGTTGCGCGACTCACGACTGCCCCTCTGGGGGAAGGGGGGGACGGGGGGTGATCGATTGAGCACGGCAGAAACAGAGGGTGGGGGGATCAACTCGCGGCAATTGTTGCTCAGCTGGATACGCCTGCGTGGCCACGTATCCCACTCCGTCTCGCGGTTAGACACCGCCTCTAGTCCCTCTTGTAGCACGTGAACCAGACGCAGACTGTGTCTTATTCGGTGGGAGATGAGCGTCTCGCGGGATTGACCCACAATCAATAATATAATTATTATGGTT
>NZ_SGXU01000492.1:0-360 GCF_005435015.1 Halorubrum sp. SP9 | reverse complement strand
ACCCGAGCGCCCCGGACGTGATGAGAACTTTCCGCCGCGACACGCCTCCGTCAACCCAGTTCCGGTCTGACATCGAGTGGAGACAGGCAGTAGTGTATTAAACTGGTTTATATTTCTGATATGTCCGCACTCGTATCCGGTGGGAGCACGCAATAGTACCAGTATCGATCATAGCAGCGTACATAGACTATATAGAAGAACATACCGCTCTGACGGCCTCTATCGGGTTATTTTCAGTTCTGACGGAAGGTATAACACCGGCGTGTCGAGTACGGACGCACATGATCGACCCCGCGGCGAGCGAAGTTTCAGTAGACAGACTTGTCGAAGTCGTTACCGAGCGGACCGGCGAGGACCGGG
>NZ_SGXU01000491.1:0-361 GCF_005435015.1 Halorubrum sp. SP9 | reverse complement strand
GATCGACGAACGCGGGCACGAGACGACCCAGTCAGTGACTGCCGTCTCGAAACATCCGAGTCAGGACCACTTCGTCCGGATCGAGACCCAGTGCGGGCGTTCGATCCGGGTGACGCCCGACCATACGATGCTGCGGGTCGCTGACGGCGGAGTCGAGAAGGTCGCCGCGAACGAACTGGCCGTCGGCGACACGGTTCCGGCGAGCCCCTCCCATCGGAGCGTATCGGCCGACACCGCCACCAGTACGGCGACGGACGGCGGAATCGAGACCGACGAAGTTGCGTCGGTTTCGTTCCTCGAAAGCGACGTCGAGTACACGTACAATCTCACTGTCGCCGAGACGCACACGCTCGCGGCGAAC
>NZ_SGXU01000490.1:0-362 GCF_005435015.1 Halorubrum sp. SP9 | reverse complement strand
GAAGTACTCCTCCAACAGTGGGTGGAACGCGGTGATCTCCACGAAGAGCGCGAACCCGACCAACAGGTAGCCGACGGCGGCGAACGCAGCCCCGATCTTGAGCATGCGCTTGATCCCGGCCATCGTCGATTCCATCTCGGCGGTCGTGAGCGGCTCCAACGCGGCCGCTTCGGTCTCGGCTGCCATACCCTCCACGACGCGACACCGCATATAAACGCTCGCTGAGGGGCATGTGACCCGGTTACGTTCGTGTGACTTCTTTTCACGGTACTTGACTGTCGACCGGCCACGGACCGACGTTCGACGGGGCGGTTACGTCACGCTCACCGGAGCGTTATACTCTGCGAGCCGGTGGGTACGGT
>NZ_SGXU01000489.1:0-362 GCF_005435015.1 Halorubrum sp. SP9 | reverse complement strand
GGGGCCGATGACGCGCGCGATGCTCCTCTACAACACGGTGAAGGCGGCCGGCCTCCAGCGCGGCGTTGACGTGAGCTTACCGTAGCGCTCGCCGCTCAGTCGTCGTCGGCCGCGGCGGCGCGGTTTCGGATCTCGATCCGGCCCTCGATCTCGGGGTCTATCCCTTGCTCGCGGGCGTAGTCGGCCAGCACCTCGTACTGGATGTCCGCCTCGTCGATCCGGTGACGCTGGGCGAGCGTCGGGTACTCGTGTTCCGAGTGGAGCAGGTACTCGGAGACGGCGACCGTGTAGCGGGCGTCGGGGTCGATCGGCTCACCGCCGACGGTGGCCTCCAGGATTAGCTCGGCGTCGTCGTCCCAGAC
>NZ_SGXU01000488.1:0-363 GCF_005435015.1 Halorubrum sp. SP9 | reverse complement strand
AGCGTGACCGTGACGCTGAACTCCGCGCCGCAGTCGTCGCAGGCCACCCACTCGGTCATCCCCTCGTCGTCCGTCGCCGTCGCGTCGATCGCTGCCCCGCACGAACAGTCGAATGCGATCCGCATCTGTCGATCGCTTCGGCCGGTCGCCTAAACATCTGTTCAAATCGCATACATATCGTGGGGAACGTTCCCGTGAACCCGACACCCAGAGCACGGTGCGGCGTTCGCGCCGACACCGGGACGGTCGGCGCGAGAGAGTCCAAGCAGTGCGGGTCCGGTGGCGTCACGCCCGGCCGGTCGGCGTCGGGAGCGTCGTCGAACGGCGCCCCCGCTACGGGAGGGGCGGAGTACTGTCGACAGG
>NZ_SGXU01000487.1:0-364 GCF_005435015.1 Halorubrum sp. SP9 | reverse complement strand
CGGCCGCCGGCGCGGCTGGATTGCGCTACCGTTTCCAACGACGGGGCGCGATCGTGAATCTCTTGGTAGGCATTGAACAGCCACGGCGCGGGATTCACGTCATCAATTGAATCCGGATTGCCGTCTACCTTATCGCCGGTGACAATACAGAATTTGTTCTGTAGGAGATCAACGCCTTCATGTTCTCCAAGTTGGCCGTCAGTCCACCAGTCGGGGATTTTGTCTCCCTCAACGGGGATATGTAAGCCCGTTCCGGAGGTCGATTGCTCGATATACGTCGCCTCGAAACGGCTCAAGTCAGGCACCCAACTCTTGAGGCTCCCGTCATCCGCGATTCCGCCGTCAATGTCAATACAGGCATACC
>NZ_SGXU01000486.1:0-364 GCF_005435015.1 Halorubrum sp. SP9 | reverse complement strand
CCGTATGGGAAATACTAATATGTGAAAATAACCAGAAGGCGTCGAGATCACGGGGGGTAATCACGGGGGATCAAATCCTCCGAAAACAACCCCCCGTGAGCAGGTATAAAATCGCAAGACGGGTAACCACTCACGGGGGGTAATCACGGGGGTACTTACTGGAGTGACCTTCCGCTACATATAGAACTAGAAATGAACCTCTTAGGGTGCTGAAAATGGCTAATTTAACATATTCGGGATGGAAATAGACAATCATTTTATTTCACGATTTGAGGACACCACCGATTCACCCCCTGCCGTCAGACATAGACCCCTATTTGCCCCCTATGGGTGGGGGGTTCAGGCCACTTGGCCAAGTATAACC
>NZ_SGXU01000485.1:0-365 GCF_005435015.1 Halorubrum sp. SP9 | reverse complement strand
GATTCGATCTGCCATTCCTTCGAACGCGGTTAAGCCATCACGAACGCGAGTGGCCGTTCGCCGAGCTACCGTACATCGACGTGATGGAGGTCTTCTCCTCACGGTTCAATACGAGCGAGAACAGCCTCACTGGAGTGTATGGTGAGCTCGTGGCTTCCGGCCACGGCACAGTCGATCCATTTGGGGAAAGTAGCGAGGCCGTCGACGCGTGGGAGACTGGTGATTTCGAAGCGGTCGTACTCCACAACGTCGCCGATATTCGGCGTACACGAGCGCTGATGGACGTTGCGGAACGGTACTGCTCGAAATCAGACTTTTCGATGAAATCGCTCGATCCGGTGATGGATAGCCAGTGACTCGATTAA
>NZ_SGXU01000048.1:0-14619 GCF_005435015.1 Halorubrum sp. SP9 | reverse complement strand
GGGTCGTGGCCGCGGGCGCGGCTGGCGACGCGCTCGTCTGCGTGGTCCCCCGCCGCGACGGCGCGAGCGCGGTGCGGGTCGTCGAGGCGGCGCTGGACGCGGTGCCGACCGACGCTGAGTGACGGACCGACGCGAAGTGACGGACCGACGCTGAGTGACGGACCGCTGTGACCGCACCGATCCTGTCCGGGGCGGCCTTTTTCTCGCTCTCGCTCCCAGTCGGTCCCGTGGTGCTCACGACCGCCTTCGTCCTCCACGTGCTCTCCGGGGCCCTGTGGACCGGTGCGACGCTGTACGTCGTCTACGCGACCCTGCCGCGGGCGACCGACGGGACGCTCGGCCACGACGCGTTCGTCGACGCCGCGCACCGCCTCCTCATGGTCACGCGCTGGACCGGGGTCGTCCTCCCCGCCACGGGCGCGTACATGATCTGGCGGCTGTACACGCCGCTGGAGGCCCTCGCGACGACCGGCCGGGGACGGGCCGTCCTCGCGATGCTGTCGCTGTGGGGCGTGATGAACGGCCTCGTCGAACTGGGCGTCCTCCGGATGCGCCGCGAGGTCGACCCCGAGGTCGGGTGGGGCCGGTACATGGCCGAGGGGTTTCCCATCGACGCGCTCGACGGCGTCGGGCGCACGCCCGGATCCGCCCGGTTGGCGGCGGTCGCCCGACCCTACCTGCTAGCGAGCGCGGGACTGGCCGTCCTGCTGCTCGTCGACGCCGCGCTCCTGGCCGGCGGAGTTCCGGTGTGACGCGGGAGTAGTCCGGGGTAACGCGGGAGCGCGAAGTAACATATAAATGCCCGAGAATCGGCGTTCACTGACGGATGAAGATCAATGCTAACTCCCCACACGAATTACGACCGAACGGCGGGATGTCGTGCGGTTTCCGGTGACGCGTCTCGGGATCGATCGCTCGCAGCCGGCCGGCCGTCAACGAGACATTTATATAGAATCACAATCAATCAAACGCTGTATGAGTCAGCGAATGCAGCAGGGCCAGCCGATGATCATCATGGGCGAGGACGCCCAGCGCGTCCAGGACAAGGACGCACAGGAGTACAACATCTCCGCGGCGCGCGGCGTCGCCGAGTCCGTCCGATCGACGCTCGGACCGAAAGGGATGGACAAGATGCTCGTCACCTCGACGGGCGACGTCACCATCACCAACGACGGCGTCACCATCCTCCAGGAGATGGACATCGACAACCCGACCGCCGAGATGGTCGTCGAGGTCGCCGAGACACAGGAGGACGAGGCCGGCGACGGGACGACCAGCGCGGTCGCCATCGCGGGCGAGCTGCTGAAAAACGCCCAGGACCTCCTCGAGCAGGACATCCACCCGACGGCGGTGATCAAGGGGTTCAACCTCGCGAGCGAGTACGCCCGTGAGCAGGTCGACGAGGTCGCCACCCGGGTCGACCCCGACGACACGGAGACGCTGCGGAACGTCGCCGAGACGTCGATGACCGGGAAGGGCGCCGAACTCGACAAGGAGACCCTCGCCGACCTCGTCGTCCGCGCGATTCAGGGCGTCACGGTCGAGGCCGACGACGGCTCTCACGTGGTCGACCTGGCGAACCTCAACATCGAGACGCGCACCGGTCGCGCGGCGGGCGAGTCCCGCCTGCTCTCCGGCGCGGCGATCGACAAGGACCCGGTCCACGAGGACATGCCGACCGACTTCGAGTCGGCGAACGTCCTCCTCCTCAACGACCCGATCGAGGTCGAGGAGGCCGACGTCGACACCTCCGTCAACGTCGACTCCCCGGACCAGCTCCAGAAGTTCCTCGACCAGGAGGAAGAGCAGCTCCGCGAGAAGGTCGATCAGATCGTCGACTCCGGCGCCGACGTCGTCTTCTGTCAGAAGGGCATCGACGACCTCGCGCAGCACTACCTCGCGAAGGAGGGCATCCTCGCGGTCCGCCGGACGAAGAAGTCCGACCTGACGTTCCTGAAGAACGTCCTCGGCGCGCCGATCGTCACCGACCTCGACTCGCTCACCGCCGACGACCTCGCGGTCGGCTCGATCGAGCGCGACGACGACGAGGAGCTGTTCTACGTCGAGGGCGAGGACGCCCACGGCGTCACGCTCCTCCTGTACGGCACCACCGAGCACGTCGTCGACGAGCTCGAACGCGGCATTCAGGACGCCATCGACGTGGTCTCGACGACCGTCTCCGACGGGCGCACCCTGCCCGGCGGCGGCGCGGTCGAGGTCGAGATCGCGCGCCGCCTGCGCGACTACGCCGACTCCGTCTCCGGCCGCGAGCAGCTCGCGGTCGAGGCGTTCGCGGACTCCCTCGAACTGATTCCCCGCGTGCTCGCGGAGAACGCGGGCCTCGACGCGATCGACCTGCTGGTCGACCTGCGCGCGGCCCACGAGGCCGGCGACCGGAACGCCGGGCTCGACGTGTTCGCGGACGAGGTCGTCGACACGGCCGACGCGGGCGTCGTCGAGACGGCCCACGCGAAAGAGCAGGCGATCTCCTCGGCGGCCGAGGCGGCGAACCTGGTCTTGAAAATCGACGACATCATCTCGGCGGGCGACCTCTCGACGTCGGGCGGCGACGACGAGGGCGGCGCCCCCGGCGGCGGCATGGGCGGCATGGGCGGTATGGGCGGCGCTATGTAAAATCGGTCTCTGACCGGTTTCCATAGACCGTCAGGCTCCGCCTGACGCAGTCGATGTAAGCGAGGTTCCTTCGGAACCTCGGACGGCGAGCGGGGAGCGAAAGCGACCCGCAAGCCGGGAATCCGTCGGAAACAGATTTCCATAGGCGTCGACCCGACCGCGATCGCCCGACGACTTCCCCTGTTCGAACGCTCCGATTTTCCCCCGTTTTCGCGCACTACCCGGTAGCCTCCCCTCTCCCCGAGTCCACGGCCGGGACGGGACGATCGTCGATGCGCCCGCCCCGACCGCCCGTGCGCGCCCGACGCATCCGCGGCCGCACCTCTTTACGGATCCGGGCCGTACGTGACGGTGATGGCGAATCTAACCCTCTACGAACTGGAAGGCTGTCCGTACTGCGCGAAGGTAAAGACGAAGCTGTCGGAACTCGACGTAGAGTACGACTCCGTGATGGTGCCGCGCTCGCACGGCGAGCGCACCGAGGTCGAGGAGGTCTCCGGACAGACCGGCGTCCCCGTCCTCGTCGACGAGGAGCACGGGGTCGAGGGGATGCCCGAGAGCGACGACATCGTCGAGTACCTCGAAGAGACGTACGGGAGCGCGAGCTAACCCCGAACGGGAGGCTATTTATCCGCCCGCGGCGAGGGTGCGGGCGTGCGACTCGTTCACCGCCCCGAGTCGGGGAGCGACCGGTCCGAGACCGTCCTCGCGAGCGACGTCGACGTCGCGCGCTCGACGCTCGAACGGGCCCGAGGGCTGATGTTCCGACGGTCTGTCCCGGACGGCTACGCGCTGGTGTTCCCCTTCGACGAGCCCGACACGCGGTGGCTCCACATGCTGTTCGTGCCGTTCGGGATCGACGCGGTGTGGCTCGTCGACGGTGAGGTGAGGGCGAAAAAGCGGCTCGCGACGTTCGTCGGGCTGGGCCGCGGCCGCGCCGACACCGTCGTCGAACTGCCGGCCGGCGCGGCCGAGTCGGTGGCGGTCGGCGACGAGCTTCGGCTGGTCGAGTGAGCGGGTCCCCGAGAGCTACGTGTCGCCGTCGAACGCGTCGAGGTCGAACAGCTCCGCGTCCTCCGGGAGCGGCTCCTCCGCGGCCCGCAGCGAGAGCTCGATCCGACTCCCGCCGGCCTTGCTCTCGGCGATGTCGAGGCTCCCGCCGCCCGCGGTGACGATCCAGTTCACGTACCAGAGCCCGAGCCCGCTCGCGTGTTCGAGCGGCGTCTCCTCGCCGGTGAGCACGGCGCGCTCGGCCGGCGGGATCCCCGGTCCGTCGTCCGCGACGACGAGCGAGACCCACGACTCGCTCGGCAGCTCCGCGGCCGAGATCCGGACCCGCGGGTCGTCGGTGTCGTTGTGCCGGATCGCGTTGTCGACGAGTTCGGTGATCGCTTCGGGGAGGAACGCGACGGCGGAGACGGCGAGCCCCTCGGGGATGTCGACGTCGACGGCGGCCCGCCCGCGGACGGCCGAGTCGAGCGATTCGAGCGCCGCGTCCACCGCGGGCGCGAGCGCGACCGGCCGCGGCGAGGGGCGCCGGGAGAGCAGCCGCTCCACCTTTCGCGAGGTCTCTCCGAGGCGCAGTAACCGCTCGGCGGTGTCGACGACCCGTTCGAGTTCGGCGGCCAAGTCCGGGTCGTCGATCGCTTCGATGGCCCGCCCGGTGAACCCGGTGACCACGTTGAGGTCGTTCCGGAAGTTGTGGCGCAGTACGCGCGTCAACACCGCGAGTCGCTCCTCCCTGAGCGACGCCTCGGTGAGGTCCTCGCCG
The DNA here is from genome assembly GCF_005435015.1 of Halorubrum sp. SP9. Lineage (NCBI taxonomy): Archaea > Methanobacteriati > Methanobacteriota > Halobacteria > Halobacteriales > Haloferacaceae > Halorubrum > Halorubrum sp. SP9. The sequence goes on along the minus strand of NZ_SGXU01000048.1, from coordinate 10,214 downwards.
ACGCCGACCGCGCCGACGACCCGGTCGCCGTCGGTGACGGGACCGACCGAGAGCCGGTACGGGACGCGCTCGCCGGAGCGGGTGAGCAGCCGCGCCTCGCTGGAGACCACCTCGCCCTCGCGGTACACCCGGGCGAGCGCGTCGCTCACGGCCCCCCTCGTCCCCTCGTCGAACAGCGAGGTGAGCGCGCGCCCCGACAGCGACTCGGGCCCGTAGCCGGAGTCGGTCGCCAGCCGGTCGTTCCACCGGGCGAGCGTCCCCTCCTCCGTACAGCGGAACAGCGCGAGCGGCACCGCGGCCGCGACGGCGTCGACCAGTCGGCGCTCCGCGTCGCGTTGGGTCTCCGCGGCGACGCGGTCGGTGGCGTCGGAGAGCCCGACGACGAGCCACTCGTCGCCGGCTATCGTCGCCGCGTGGAGCGCCGCGTCGACCCGGAGCCCCGGGTCGCCGAGCCGGACGTCCCACTCGAACCGCTCGACCGGGGAGTCGGGCCCGCCGGAAGCGGGGGAATCGGCGGCCGCCGCGGCGACGTCGTTGACCGGCTCCCCGGCGACTGTGGTATCCGTCTCGCCGACATCGGAGAGGCCCATCAGCGTCAGCGTGCCGCGGTCGTGCCCGAGGAGGTCGACGGCGGGCGGGTTCGCGGCCCGGATCGTCAGCGTCTCCGGGTCACAGACCAGCGTCGGGGTCGGGATCGCCTCGACGAACGCCCGGAGAATTCCGGTGGCGGCGTCGCCGTCCGACGTCGACGGCGCGTCGCCCGGGGGGTCCGCGTCGCGGTCTCCCATCTGTTGCCTATTGAGACGCTCCGGATATTTGTGTTTATGCTTTTAGGGGTCGCGGCGAGACCCGCCGCGTCGGGGGAGCCAGCGGTTGCGGCTCGATGGAGGCGGGCGGAGTCGGCGTCGCGGCGGGTCAGTCGGCCTTCGCCTGCCAGTCGCGGACGGTGTCGACCCCGACGCCGTCGACGTCGGCCGCCAGGTCGTCCGGGTCGGCCGACTTGAGTTCGTCGACGCCGTCGACGCCGGCGTCTTTCAGCTTCGCGGCGGTCTTCTCTCCGATCCCGTCGACTGCCTGAAGCTCCGACCCCTCCTGGCGGGCCGTGAACTCGCGGTAATTACAGATCGGACACCCCAGCTCCCACAGGTCGTCGCCGGAGTGGACCCGGAGGTGCGGGAGGTCGTGTTCCTCGCAGCGCTCGTCGGTGATCTCGATCTCGCCGCGGCGGGGGAGCGGCAGCGAGTAGTCGCAGTCGGGGTACCGCGTACAGCCGACGAGCCGGGAGCCGGAGCGGAGCCGCTTGATCGCGAGGTCGCCGCCGTGCTCCTCGCCACAGTCCGGACAGACACCGATCACCTCGTCTTCCTGCTCGTCGGCCTCGTCGGCCTTACACTGCGGGCAGCCGTGGACGAACGTCTTCCGGCCGGCGAGCATCTTCACGCGGCGGAGATCGTGGTCATCGCAGGTCTCGTCGAGGATGATCGGCTTCCCGGTCGAGGGGAGCGGCAGGGTGTACTCGCAGTCGGGGTAGCCGTCGCAGCCGACGAAGTACGACCCCTGCCGCGATTTCCGAACGAGGAGGTCCGAGCCGCACTCCGGACACGGCCCGAGCGTCTTGTCGGCCTTCAGCGACGTCTGGAGGTGGTCACCGACCGCCTCGCGCGACTCGGTGAGGTCGTCGAACACGCGCGAGAGCAGGTCGCGGGAGGCCTCGGTCACCTCGTCGTACTCCTTCTCGCCGGCCGCGATGGCCGCCATGTCCCGTTCGAGCTGGGCGGTCATCTCCTCGCTCACGATCCGGTCGGCAAACTCCTCGGCCGCCTCGACCACCGCCTCGGCCAGCCGGGTCGGCCGGGGCGGGTCGCCCTCGACGTAATTGCGGTCGTACAGCTTCTCGATGGTCCGGTGGCGGGTCGCCTTCGTCCCCAGCTGTCGCTTCTCCATCTCCTCGATGAGCCGGGACTGCCCGTAGCGACGGGGCGGCTGCGTCTCCTTGCCCTCCGTGGCGCGGTCCGACAGCGACAGCGTCTCGCCGACCTCGACGTCGGGAACGATCCGCTCGTCGCTGGAGCGGTACGGGTATACCTCGTGGTAGCCGGCCTCCAGCAGCCGTTTCCCGTTGGCCTTCAGCCGGAGGCCGCCGTCCGCGACGAGGTCGGCCGGCGTCGCCGCGTCGTCCGGGTTACGGAGCGCGGCGAGCCCGTCGGCGCCCTCGGCGATGGGCGTCGCCTCGCCGTTCGCGAGCGCCACGACGCGCAGGCGCTCCCACGTCGCGGGGTCGGCGCAGGTGGCGAGGAAGCGGCGGACGATCAGCTCGTACACCTCCCACTCGTCGTCGGAGAGGTCCGAGGCCGAGGGGAGCTCGCCGGTCGGGTGGATCGGCGGGTGGTCCGTCGTCTCCTCGTCGCCCTCGGTCGGCTCGATCTCGCGGTCCTCGGCGAGCAGGCTCGCGGCGTCTTGGCCGAACGTCGAGGCCGCCGAGAGCTCCTCGATCAGCTCCTCGGGCTCCAGATCGTCCGGGTACACCGTGTTGTCGGTCCGCGGGTACGTGACGTAGCCCGCGGTGTAGAGGTCCTCCGCGAGGGACATGGCGCGCTGCGCGGAGTAGCCGAGCGACCCCGCCGCGCGGATGAACGCGGTGGTGTTGAACGGCGTCGGCGGGTCGTCGGTCTGTGTCCGACGAGTCACGTCGTCGACGGTCGCGCCCTCGGCCGCGGCGAGCGCCTCGGTGAGCGTCTCGGCGACCGCCTCGTCCCAGACGCGCTCACGCTCGTTGCCCTCGTCGTTGAGGTAGAAGTAGCGCGCCTCGAACGGGTCGCCGCCCGACTTCGCCAGCTCGCCCGTCAGCTCCCAGTAGGACTCGGGGTCGAACGCCTGGATCTCGCGCTCGCGGTCCACGATGAGCTTGAGCGTCGGCCCCTGGACCCGGCCGACGGAGATGAAGTCGTCGCCCATCTGTCGCGCGGACAGCGAGAGGAACCGAGTGAGCGCCGCGCCCCACGTGAGGTCGATAGTCTGGCGAGCCTCGCCGGCGGCCGCCAGCTCGAAGTCGAGGTCGTCGGGGTTCGCGAACGCCTCCCGCACCTCGTTCTCCGTGATCGACGAGAAGCGCACGCGGTCGACGGGGACGCCCTCGTTCACCTCGCGGACGAGCTCGTACGCCTCCTTGCCGATCAGCTCGCCCTCGCGGTCGTAGTCGGTCGCGATGACGACCCGCGAGGCGCTGCGGGCGAGCCGCCGGAGCGCGGCGACGATCCCCTCCTGCGTCGGGGTCTTCGTGACGGGCGCGTCGATCAGCTCGACGGGCTCGACATCGCGCCAGTCGTTGTACTCGGCGGGGAAGTCGACGCCGACGACGTGGCCGGAGAGCCCGATACACCGCTTGCCGCCCCACTCGTAGACGTTGACGTCGTTCATCCGCTCCGCGGTCGCGGACTCGCCGCTCAGGATGTCGGCGATGCGCCGCGCCGCGTTGTCCTTCTCCGTGATTATCAGCTCGGGGCCGCGACTCATTGCGCCGAGATACGCCGCTCCCGGGTCTAAAGCTTTCGCGACGCGAGATTGCGGGCAGGCTCGGGGAACGGATGGCCTCAAAGAACGAATCGGCGCGCGACCGTCACCGGGCCGCGTCGTCGGACTCGGCGAGGAACTCCGCGTCGGTGGCCTCGCGGTACGGTTCCGGCGGTTCGTCGTCCGCGTCGAGTTCGCGCCGAGCGAGGTGGTTCTCGAGTTGGCGGCGCTTGTTCCTCCCTTTCCGCTCGCGGCCCGATTTCGTGTCTGGCATCGTCATCCGTGTGAACACTTCCCACACATATGAATCTTGTGTCGGTGTGCGGACGTGTCCGAGAGCAGCAGGAGGGGACGCGATCGGAGCAGCGCAGGCCCACAGCGGCTGGCTATTTAAATGTCGACGGGCGGCAGCGACAGTCACTTATAAACAAGAGCGGTGGCGCGCGCCTCCGAGCGCCCGCAGGGCGCGAGGAGCGCCGCGCGAGGGAGTCGGGCGCTCCGAGGGCGACCGAAGGGAGCCCGAAGGACGCGCCCGACGAGGCTGGGGAGGCGTGAGGCTGCGGTTGCGGTGCGGTCGGGCGGGACTCAAAGGGGCAGCCGCGAGGGCGGCGTAGGCGTTCACGAGAGCAGAGCTCTCGTGAGCCAATCAGAACGCGAAGCGTTCTGATGACGACGCAAGGACCGCAGGAGCGAGCGAAGCGAGCGACGAGGAGCGTGGTTCGAGAGAGCTTCGCTCTCTCGTCATCCCGAAAATCTTCGATTTTCGGGCGACAGCGAGCGTACGCCGCCCTCGCGGCTGGGGCTTTGGAGGAGTTCGCCGTCGATCCGCAGTCAACCGTTTATAAACAATCAACAGCGACGTAAGTCGTTTGCTTATAAATAGACAATTAGACAGGGTCGCCGACACCCGACTCGCTCGTCGCTGTCGCTCCTCGCCCGTTGTTGCGACAGCGAAGCGCCAGGAGAGGGATTTGAACCTCAGTTGTTCCGCTCGCAATCGAGGTGCTCGCTTCGCTCGCACCTCGCACCGCTCGCTCCACTCCCTGGTTCAAATCCCTCCGTCAGGGTTTTCGACGAACGGCTCGCTCCGCTCGCCGTGTTGTTCGTCGAAAACGCCAGGAGAGGGATTTGAACCCCCGATCCCGGATGGGAACACGCTTTCCAGGCGTGCGCCTTACCACTCGGCCATCCTGGCTCACGCGGAGATAATCCGGTGCGACTGTTAAGTCCTTCTTTTCGCACGCACCCGGGCCTCGGCGAGGTACGTAATACCGGCCGACGCGGCCGCGACCGCGACCGCGACGAGCGCCAACCCCCCGAACCCGATCGGCAGCGATCCGGGCCCGAGGAGCCGGTACCCCTGCGCGAGGACAAGGAAGGCGAACCCGCCGACGATCCCCCACAGCGCCGCCGAGCGCGCTCGGGCGCGCGGGGTCGCCGCCGCGCCGGGCGCGGGCACGGACCCGTCGGTCGCGGCGTCCGACTCGCTCCCCGGCTCGGAACCGCCCTCGCCGTCGGCCATCTACTCGACGACGGCGACCGCCTCGATCTCGACGCCGGCGCCCTTCGGGAGCGCGCCCGCCTCGACCGCGGAGCGGGCCGGCGGCGACTCGTCGAAGTAGCCGGCGTACGTCTCGTTCATCTCGTCGAAATCGTCGATGTCGGCCATGAACACCGTCGTCTTGAGCACGTCCTCGGGACCGGCGCCCGCCTCCTCCAGCACCGCGAGGAGGTTGTCGAGCGCCTGCTCCGTCTGGACCGCAATCGGCGCGTCGTCGAGCAGGTCGCCCTCGGGCGTCAGCGGGATCTGCCCGGCCGTGAACACGAGGTCGCCGTCGGTCGCCGCCTGGCTGTACGCGCCCACCGCCGCCGGGGCGTCGTCCGTGTGAATCGTCTCCTTCATGCGGGTGCGACTTCGACCGGCGGCCTCAAGAGTACTCTGGAGCGGAGCCCGCCGATTCCGGCTGAACCGGACCGTCCGACCCGGCCGAGCGGCGTCGCCGCCCCGGGCGACCCGTCCCACCGTCAGACACAAAACGCTGGGATGGTAACAGTACGCACATGACGGGTGACCAGCTCCTCCCGCTCGCCGCGATATTCGTCGGCATCGCGGCGCTCAACCTCGCGGTGACCTGGCTGCTCGTCCGGCGGAGCCGCGACCCCGCGGAGCTGTTCGGCTCGGTCGCGACCGGGTCGTCTGACGCGGACGGCGACGGGGAGGGCGTCGGCCCGACGCTCGCGCTCGGCCGCGACCCGGACGCCGACCGGACGGGCGAGGAGGGCGACGGGGACGGTCCCCCGCCGCTCGACGCCGACGGGGAGACGGTCGTCTGCCGGCACTGCGGCGCCGAGAACCGCACCGGCTACCAGTACTGTCGGTGGTGCGTCCGGTCGGGGTTCGCGGGCGGGGACGCCGGGGCCACCGCGGAGGCCGCCATGACCGAGCGGTCGCTGTGAGCGGGTGACGGTCGCGATGCCCGCAGACAGAGGTGGTCAGGCCGCGTCGACCTGACACCCGGCCGCGTAGTCGATACCGTCGATGGCGTCGATACCGTCGTCGCCGCACACCGGACAGTCCGGGTCGCGCGCGTACGGCACGGTCTCGAACGAGAGGTCCATCGCGTCGTAAAACAGCATCCGCCCGACGAGCGGCTCGCCGACGCCGACGAGCAGTTTCACCGCTTCCGTCGCCTGGAGGCAGCCGACGGTCCCGGGGAGGACGCCGAGGACGCCGGTGCTGGCGCAGTCCGGCACCGTTCCGGGTTCCGGCGGCTCCGGGAACAGACAGCGGTAGCAGGGGCCGTCGGGCGAGAGCGTCGTCACCTGCCCCTCGAACTTGTAGATGGCGCCGTGCGAGACGGGAACGCCCTCGATCCGGGCGGCGTCGTTCACCACGTAGCGGGTGGCGAAGTTGTCCGAGCAGTCGACGATCACGTCGTAACCGGAGATCAGTTCCCGGGCGTTGCCCGCGTCGAGCCGGAGTTCGTGGCGCTCGACGTCGACGTCGGGATTGAGGTCGGCGACGAAGTCGGCCGCCGAGTCGACCTTCGTACGCCCCACGTCGTCGTCGCCGTGGATCACCTGTCGCTGGAGGTTCGACCGCTCGACGGCGTCGTCGTCGACGATGCCGATCGTTCCGACGCCCGCGGCCGCGAGGTACTGGATCGCCGGCGATCCGAGTCCGCCGGCGCCCACGACGAGGACGCGTCCGTCGAGCAGTCGCTTTTGCCCCTCCGGACCGACGTCGTCGAGGATGACGTGCCTGGAGTAGCGGTCGAGTTGGGTCGCGTCGAGCGAGAGGCTCATGTCAGCACCCTGTACGGGCGCGGATATAATCGTGTTCCCGATCGCCGGTCGGGACGCCGCGGCCGGCGCTTCCCGAGCCGCCGCCGCGCGGACCGCGTTCACTCCGTCGACGCCGCCACGGCGTCGGTCATCCAGCAGTCGTCCACGTCGCCGAGGGAGCTGTCCGTGTCCCCGCTCCCGCCGCCGACGCGGACGAGCCGGAACTCGTAGCGGCCGGTGACGCTGCCGTTCTCCCGGGTGACGACCTCGACAGAGGCGGCGCCGTCGGCGATCTCGGGAACCGAGTACTCGGCGGTGTCGTACGTGAGCATCGGCGCGTACAGCGGCGTCTCGAACAGCTCAACGTACTCTCCGGTGGAACCGACCAGATCCTTGTTCCGCGGCGACGCGAACGCCCGCAGGGTCCGGATACCGTCGTTCGTCGCGTTGTCGTTGTACCGGAGCGCGTTCATCTGGATCTGGACGACCTGAAGCGCGGACCGCTCGCAGGTGGGCGCGAGGGCGGTGTTCCGCTCGGCCTCACCGGTCGGGTCGCCGTCCGCGACCGAGACGGTGTTCGCGCCGTCGTCGTCGCCTCCGAGCGACCCCTCGCTCCCGTCGTCGCTTCCGTTTGCCGGCCCGGTCGCGCCCGACTCGGTCGGTCCGGGGTCGGTCGTTCCGTCGTCCCCGACGCCGGCGACACCACCGAGTCCGTCGATTCCGGCGGTTCCAGCGGCGAACCCGGCCCCGGCCGCCGCGACGAGGAGCGCGACGACGGCGACCGCCGCGAGGACGGTCCGGGGAGACCGCCGATCGCTCGGCGCGTCGGCGGTGACGGACTCGGTCGCCGCCGCCTCGCCGCTCGGATCGGACGCGGCGGCGTCGCTCGGTCGGTCGTGAGCCCGCGAATCGTCGGCCGATTCGGCGGCGGGCCGGTCGGTGGGTGAGGGAGCGGTATCGCCTCTAGTCGCGTCCGACGCGACGGCGTCCATCGCCGTTCCGTCGTCGGCCGCCGTTCCGTCGCCGTCGACATCGGTCTCACCGTCGCCTCCGTCGTCCACCGCGTCGGTGTCGGAAGCGGCCGCGCAGTCGTACGCTTCGGACCGGACCGAGACGCCGAGGAGTCGGTCGGCGAGCGCGTTCGCTTCCGCCGGCGGGACGGCGTAGAGGAGCCGTTCGCGGAGGTCCGCCGGCGTCACCAGGTCGGCGTCGAGTTCGGAACCGAGGTCGTCGAGCGAGTCGCTCGCGACGACGACCGCGTCGACGGCGTCGTCGGGGGCGGCGTGACCATCGGGGACGCCTCGGTCCGCGGCCGCGACGGCGAGCAGTTCGGTCCGGCGGTCCCCCTCCCACACCGCGATGCGCGGCGGGTCGACCTCCACCTCGTCGGCGGTCGCCGCGTACGCCTCGGCGACGAGCGTCGCGAAGGCGTCGCTGTCGAGCGACTCGAGTTCGGTCGCGAACGCGTCGAGGGGGATGGGGCTGCTCGCGGTCACTTGGCGATCGCCACGTACTATTGGTAGTATGTGACGCGGTCTCTTTGCTCTTGCGTCGAGGAGAGACGGAGCGGCCGCTCGCCGTGAGAGCGGACCGCGAGTAAAACGTCGGAGCGGTCGAGGGCGCTACTTGCCCTGCCGGTCGTTCGAGGTGACGCTCGGGCGCGTCTTCTCGGTGCCCTTGCCGCGCTTGCGCTGGCCGCGGCCCTTGATGCCGGCGGAGGTGAGCCCGCGGTACGCGCGGCCCTTGTGGTCGTCGGAGCAGATCCAGTTCAGGTCGTCGTCGTTCTCGATCGCGGGGTGGGCGGGGTCAACGAGGATAACCTCGTGCCACTTCTGGGAGCCGTCCTCACCGACCCAGTAGGAGTTGAGCACGCGGAGGTTGCGGTACTTCCGCGAGGCGCGCTCCTCGGCGATGCGCTGGATCGACTTGCGCCGCGAGACGCGGTTGACGCCCTGGCGTTTCGAGCGGCGGCCCGCCTTGAAGCGCTGCTTGCGCGAGCCGCCCTTCCGGACGCTCACGCGGGCGACGATGACGCCCTGTTTGGCCTTGTAGCCCAGTTCGCGGGCCTTGTCCAGCCGGGTGGGGCGCTCGATGCGCTCGATCGCGCCCTGATCGCGCCACTCCTGTTTGCGCTGCCACTGCAGCTCCGCCAGTTTCCCCTCCTTGGGGGACCGCCACGCCTCCTTGATGTGCGAGTAGAAGCTTCGTGCCATTGTGTGTCCGCGGACGGTTGCGATTCAGCCGCGAGGGGCCACATATCGTCTCGTCCCGGGGCGCGCGGCGGCCGATCCGACCGCGGTCCCGGCGGCGAGTGCCCGCTGTGTCCGCACCAGCGAGTTAGCGAGAATACCCGCGGTCCGCCCTTAACCGCTTCGCTCCGCGGGTCGCGTGCGGAGATGTGGCACGCGGAGAGCGGAGGCGGACGGACGGGCGGTCTCTTCCGGGGTCGCGCGGTCGGACGGGCCGTTCGCAAACGCGCGCTCGGCTTATGTTGCGGGGACCGCGACGGATCCGTGGGCGCGGACGGTCGCGACCGCCGGCGTTCCGGCCGAGCGCGCGTCCGCGTCGTGGCGTTCCGGTCGACCGCCGAGCCGTTCCCCCGGGGCGGTCGACCCCCGCGCCGAGCGGACAGAGGCACACGCCGCGGTCGCCGACCGCGCCGCGGCCCGCACGCTCTGAGACCGCCCCGCGTCGATCGATTAAAGTTCACTTGTATCGATGAACCGCTAGTGGTACACATCGACGACGCGTCGGGACGCCGCGGGCTCGACGGAGGGGGTTCCGGATGGGCGACGTGAGGCTCGTCGTCGTCGCCGGAACGACCGAGACGGCCGCGATCGACGGGATCAGCGCCGCGGGCGCCGACCCGGAGCTGCGCGTCCACACGCCGAGCGCCGACCTCGAAATCGTCGAGGCGGGGCGCCCCGCGCCGGACTCCCCCGTGCCGGTGAGCCCGAACGGCTGTCCGACGCCCGCGGTCGTCACCCGCGCGGTCCGCGAACTGCTCGGCCCCGAGTCGCTCCCCGTCGAGTTCCTCGACGCCGGACTCGGAGCGCCCACCGCGGCGACGGTCCGGGACGTCGGCGCCGCACCGGGCGGCGACGTCCGCGACCCGGAACCGGTTCCGGAGGCGGCGACCGTCTTCGAGCGCGCCCGGGCGTCGGCCCCCGAACTCGCCGGGGCCGGCGAGGGCGGCGACGGATCGGCCGCCGAACTGCTCGTCGCGGAGACGATCCCCGGCGGGACGACGACCGCGCTCGGCGCGCTGACCGCGCTCGGCGAGCGCGCCGCGGTCTCCTCGTCGCTGCCGGCGAACCCGATCGAGCGCAAGCGGCGCGTCGTCGCCGAGGGGCTGGACGCGAGCGGCCTCGACCCGGGCGACGCGGGTCGGTACGGGACGCACTGGCAAAAGGTCACGC
>NZ_SGXU01000484.1:0-366 GCF_005435015.1 Halorubrum sp. SP9 | reverse complement strand
ATGCCGGGCAATTGGTCGGAAAGGATGGTATCTGTCGACGGTGAGTAGTAGTGAAAACAAGGGTGATAGAATACTCCGGAATGTGGTAGGTTTGCGAGATACTACCCGCTACACGAGCGGGTACGGAGGTGAAAAAGAGAGGCAGTTGGTTACTCGTCGAGGGGGAATTTGTCCTCAAGTTCGACGAGTTTTTCTCCACGCTCGGTGAGACTCACGCCGAACCAGACGCGCTTGCGACCCTCGTCGAGAGTGACGCGTTCGCTCGGCGGATCGGGGGTGATTTTCGATTTCATCTTCGAGACAGCACCACCCGGCGCGTGGGTTTTGAGGTCGACATCGTCGGGGTCCATATCAGATTCTTTACTA
>NZ_SGXU01000483.1:0-368 GCF_005435015.1 Halorubrum sp. SP9 | reverse complement strand
CGACAACTGGGAGTGGATCGGCGACGGCGAGTCCGAGGTTGCGACCGATCGAAGCCCGTCCGCGTCGCGAGCGAGCAATGCCTCAGAAGGATCGAACAGCGGCAGTCGGCTGTGGAACGGCGCGCAGATGGACGACAAACCGGTCGAGAGGGATCCGACAGACAGTGAACCGATCGGAAGTGGGCCTACAGACAGCAAACCGACTGAGGACAGACCGACAGACGACGAATCAGTCTGGGACAGTTCAACGGAGGACGACAAATCGGTCTGGGGAAGTGTAACGGACGACGAATCGGTCAAGGACAGTCCGACGGGAGGCGGCACGGAGCAGACCACGGTTGACGCGGCCGGAGCAGGATCCGAACCGA
>NZ_SGXU01000482.1:0-369 GCF_005435015.1 Halorubrum sp. SP9 | reverse complement strand
AGTCGATATAGGGTTTGTCAGAGGCAGTGACTACAACGCGGTTGTGGACGTGTACCTAGTGAAGGAGGGCATCGATTCCGACTACGATGAAGGAACGCTGATAAAAGACGGCTGGGAGCCGACGCTCACAACTGGCGAACAGACGTTTTCAACAGATACCAACGTCGAGGTGTCTGAAGGCGAAACCTACACATTAGAGTTTGATACGACAAATACCGATAGTGACGGTGAGACTGACATAGCTTACCTAAAAGTTGATGACTCCGCTTCTACAGTGTGGTACCAGTATGATCAGGCGGGTGACACATCGAAACAAGCATACGGCGACATCGAAATTGCGTTCAGCAATTCGATCAGCGCGTTCGATGC
>NZ_SGXU01000480.1:0-370 GCF_005435015.1 Halorubrum sp. SP9 | reverse complement strand
ACGACGACCTCATGGACGAGATCGTCGAGGCGCGGCGCGCCAGCGATATCGACGAGCGCCGCGAGCGCTACGAGTCGATCATCCCGACGCTGCTCGAAGACCGGGTCCACCTCCCCAGCTACAGCCTGCGCGTCTCCATCGGCGTCCGCGACTACGTCAACGACTTCGTGGCCCACCCGCGCTCGCAGTACAACCCGCGGGTGCTGAGCGACTACAACAACGTGTGGATCGACGAGTGACCGACCGGTTCGGCGGGTAGGGCGGCGCTCGGTCGAAGCGTTCAAACCCCGCGGCGACGAGGGCCCGCACATGCAGAACCTCGAAGACGTGGTCCTCGACGAGAACGAGGAGGCCCTCGCCCCGGCGGTCG
>NZ_SGXU01000479.1:0-371 GCF_005435015.1 Halorubrum sp. SP9 | reverse complement strand
ATTCGGTCCGCGGCTCTATCCCCTACCCCGAGCCGTCTGGACTTCCACCGTTTGACCCCATCCTGACGTGGGTCATCGCGAAGAACATCACGTCACCGAAGTACGACTCAACGTACGCCTTGGCGTCCGCGATTCAGCGAACTATCGGTGAACAGGGGACGTTCGCGCATCCGTTCATCCGCCCCGCGTGGCGGAACGCTCGTGGGAAACGGAACATTGTGCGACTGAACAGACAGGCGATGCGGCGTGCCGTACGGAGGTTCTAACATCTCCCCATGAACGCAGACGAGCTGATCAACTGGCTCATTTCCGAGTCCGCGACCATCATCGGGAACGACTCGCGGGTGGACATTACCAACCCTGACGGCCAC
>NZ_SGXU01000478.1:0-371 GCF_005435015.1 Halorubrum sp. SP9 | reverse complement strand
CTAGAGCTAATACATGCTTAAAATCTCGACCCTTTGGAAGAGATGTATTTATTAGATAAAAAATCAATGTCTTCGGACTCTTTGATGATTCATAATAACTTTTCGAATCGCATGGCCTTGTGCTGGCGATGGTTCATTCAAATTTCTGCCCTATCAACTTTCGATGGTAGGATAGTGGCCTACCATGGTTTCAACGGGTAACGGGGAATAAGGGTTCGATTCCGGAGAGGGAGCCTGAGAAACGGCTACCACATCCAAGGAAGGCAGCAGGCGCGCAAATTACCCAATCCTAATTCAGGGAGGTAGTGACAATAAATAACGATACAGGGCCCATTCGGGTCTTGTAATTGGAATGAGTACAATGTAAATAC
>NZ_SGXU01000477.1:0-371 GCF_005435015.1 Halorubrum sp. SP9 | reverse complement strand
GCTGACACACTACTGGCTACTGTGCCAGCTGGTGAATGGCTCGGCTCGAGAGCCGACGACGGACGTGCCAAGCTGCGAAAAGCTCGTGGGACCCGCATGGAGGGTACGAACACGAGATCTCCCAATCGGAATCCGTTCAACAATTGCCACGCGCAATAGGGAACGCCCTGAATTGAAACATCTCAGTAAGGGCAGGAAAAGAACGCAACAGCGATGTCGTCAGTAACCGCGAGTAAACGCGACACAGCCCAAACCGAAGGTCTTCGGACCAATGTGGTGTTCGGGTTGACAACCAAATCTCGACAACTCATCTGAAGTCTCCTGGAACGGAGCGTGAAACAGGGTGACAACCCCGTAAGATGAGTCAGTAC
>NZ_SGXU01000476.1:0-372 GCF_005435015.1 Halorubrum sp. SP9 | reverse complement strand
GGACCGCTCTCTCCGTGGCCTTGAATACGAATTTTTAGGTCTTTGTGACCGCGCTGCCGTAGAGTACCAGGCGACGATTGACGAGGCGACCGAGGAGCTCATGGCATGAGCAGTACCCGTCCCGAGAGCGACAACGAGTTGGCGGGGGTCACGTCGCTCGCAGATGCGATTCGAACGGACGAACCCGAGGACACTCGCTCATGCCCCCACGAGACGTGTGAGGGATCACTATCGGTGCGGGATGACGACACGGTGTACTGTACGGCGTGTCGCTGTACGCCCGATGGGGTGTATCTCCCGCCCGAAGGGTACCCCTCACGCGGTCCAGACCGCCGTGTCGAATCGTGGAACCACGGCACGTACGCCAACTCC
>NZ_SGXU01000475.1:0-372 GCF_005435015.1 Halorubrum sp. SP9 | reverse complement strand
GATCTCGTCGTCGAGGAACTCGAAGTACGGGACGTTGATCGACGTGACGGTCTCGCCGTCGATGCGCCACTCCTCGTAGTCGGACCGCATGCGCGCGTCGAGGATCGTGACGTCCTCGCCGGCGTCGATTCGGCCTTTGAGCGAGTCCGGGTCGACGGAGTCGACGTCGACGTCCGGAGTCGGAAAGTCGTCGGCGTTCATGTTTCGCAGTCGCTCCTACCGGACCGACGCACAAAAGCATTTTCATAGTATTTCCTTTTCTAAGCAATACTACTCGCCCGCAGATTCGGATATGCGCGGGTGGATCCGCCGTTACCGCTCTTGTGAACCGTCTTAACCGGTTCGGCGTTATACAGTAGTTAGTAGAATTCC